>CALGGE010000091.1 GCA_937916125.1 uncultured Elusimicrobia bacterium
GCAAGAAGAAGATGCGCTCGCTCGGCAGCGTGCAGCTCCCGACCGAGGCGTTCCTCGCCGTCCTCAAGCTGGACGAGTAAGCCGTTCACATCGTACAGATCCGCCACATGACGACCGCGAGGATCGTCGGCGGAAACAGGACCGTCGGAACCCGGAACTACGGGAACTTTTGATTTTATCATCAACTGTCTTGCCGCAATTTTATCGCCCATTTTTTCTATGGAACTTCTTCTCGGACCTATAAAAGAAATACCGCAACTTTCACAAACTTCGGCGAAATAAGTGTTTTCCGAAAGAAAACCGTAGCCGGGATGTATTGCATCGGCACCGGTAATTTCTGCCGCGGAAATAATGCTTGGTATATTAAGATAACTTTCGCTTGACGACGCAGGTCCTACGCATATGGATTCGTCCGCCATATAGACATGCATTGAGTCTTTGTCGGGTTCGGAATGAATAGCAACCGTTTTTATACCGAGTTCGCGTGCAGCTCTGATAACTCTGCAGGCAATTTCTCCTCTGTTTGCAATTAATATTTTTTTGAACATTTTAATCTCCCGTTATTCTCCGGCAGTATCAACCAAGAACAATTCCTGTCCGTACTCCACGGACTGTCCGTTTGTTACTGAAACTTTTACTATTTTACCTTTAGTGGTAGCAACGACATCTTTTATTATTTTCATTGCCTCGATAGCACCGATTTTCTGTCCTGCATCTATATGGTTGCCTTCGACGACAAAAGGAGGTCTGTCATGTGCGGGGGAATTATAAAAAGTCCCCACCATCGTGGACTTTATGGGAACTACGGTGTTTTTCACCTCAACAACAGCCTGTTTGCGTGTTTCAACTTTTTTGGCTACTTCGTTTTTCTTAATATATATGGAAGTCTCGCCGGATTCATATTCAAGCTCTTCAATGTCGGTATCTCTTATGGATTCCAAAAATTTTTTAATTTCGTTGTTATTCATAACACCTCAAAACGTCAAAAATATTTACTGAGAAATTCTCTCTACGTATTCGCCGGTTCTTGTATCAACTTTTATTCTGTCACCGACTTTAATGAATAAAGGAACTTTTATTTCCGCACCCGTTTCTATTTTTGCAAACTTCGTTAAGTTCGTTACGGAATCACCTTTTATTCCCGGTTCGGCTTCAATAATAGACATTTCAACAATCAACGGCATATCAATACCGATTAATTCATCTTCCAAATATATTGCATCAATTTCCTGATTTTCTTTCAAATATTTTTCTTTGCCGTCGAGCTTTTCCACCGGAACTTCAATCTGCTCATATGTATTCATATCCATAAAATTATATTTATCGCCGTCGGCATATAAGAACTGTTTTTTGCTTCTTGATACCGATAACTCTTCAAATCTTTCACCGGACTTAAATGTTCTGTCTATCGTGCCGCCTTTTTTAACATGTCTGAGCTTTACTCTCATTACGGCTCCGCCCTTACCGGGTTTATGATTCTGAAACCATGTTATTTGATAAGGTTCATTATCGACTAAAATTACAAGACCGTTTCTGAAATCTGCAGTAGAAATCATTTTTTATCTCCTGTTTAAGTTTACTTTTAAATTTTGTTTAAAAACATCCTATTAATTTTATCTAAAAAATGGGGTTATTGTCAATAAAAAAAAGACGATTTGTGCATTACAAATTGCCGCTTTCCGCTCCCTGTTTGGCGAGCTTATCGGCTATATCATTTTTCTTATTGCCGGTATGACTGTCAATTTTTCTCCATAAAATTTCCACCTTTGTTGACGCCGTAACATCGGCATATTCTATTGCAAGAGAATTTTTTGGTGCCCATTTGCCGGTAGCAAAATATTCTATTCCCAAATAGTCGTAGTTTACTCTTATTTTTTTTACGTTGTTTTCCTCACACCATTTCAGTACCTGCATTACGGAATAGATTTCACCGCCGAATTGTCTGGTGGAAGTATCCTGCAAATTCCCGAAAAATTCTTTTATTTTTTTATCGCCTAAAAAAATAACCGCACCGTAGCCCGTTTTACCGTTAATAAAAGAACCGTCTACAAAAGCCTCATAAACACCTGAATTTTCATCAAAAGTTTCAAAACCGTTGGCTTCGTCCCAGCAACCGTTTATAATTTCCAAAACCTTTTCATCTTTAATATTATTTGTAGCCAAAGAATATGTTTTTTTGGTCGGTTTATAATAAAGCCCCGCAAAGCCCAAATCTTTTGAATTGCATTTAATGTTTATCTGAACGAAATAATCTCTAAAACTTTTTGCGTCAATTGAAGCTTCAATATTATTTTTCTTCAAAATATCGGAAAATTTATCCCCGAAACTTTGAAGTTCTTTCTGATATAATGGCATACTTTTTCTTCTCCTTACGGACTGCTAATTTATTACTTTAATTTTTATTTCGGATTGTCCGCTCGTCTCTTTAATCTTCACGATATAATAGAACGTAATTCCGTTTATAAACAACAAAACCGCTCCCGTAATTATACCGACAATAACACCAACAAACATCGATAAAATTACTGCAACGGCAATATCGATTAAGAACAGGAAATAAAACAAATATTTCATTTTATCCCTTGTACTCTCTGACCAAATAAATCAGTTTCCCGATTACGTCAATTTTTTGATTTTCGGAAGATAAGGCCGGGTATTTCGTATTGGAAGATTTTAAATATATTATATCGCCTTCTTTATAAAATATTTTTACGGCAGATTCGTCATTTACCAAAGCCACAACTATATCCCCGTTTACGGGTTCTTCATCTTTTGAAACTATTATGGTATCGTCGTCAATAATCCCGGACGGTTCCATACTGTCACCTTTAACTTTTAACGCGAAACATTTTCTGTTTCTGGTAATATCGGTATTTATATAAATATAGTCCGAAGAATCTTCAATCTGCTCAAGAAATGTCCCCGCATGTACCGTTCCCAACACCGCAACCGGAGAAAAAGACTTTCTGTTAGGGAAATCTATGCCTCTTGAAAGAGAGCCTCTTTTTACGAGATAACCTTTGGAAAGCAAAGCCCTTAAATGTTGTTGAATCGAACCTATCGACAAACCGAAATTTGTCGCAATTTCTCTGACAGTAGGCATCATGCCGTTGGATGCATGAAATATTCTTATATACTTCATTACTTTTTTTTGTTTATCCGTAAGTTCCTTCATAAATACACCTCCAAAAAAATTTATGCGATATACAGATTATAATATACATAAGTAGAGAAGTCAAGCGGAAAATAAAATTTTTACTAAAACCATTTTTTATTTTTCATATAAAGGATTATTGCAAGTGTAGCTGCAAGTATCAAAAATATTGCAAAGAACCATGTTCCCGTATTTCCGAAAAGATTGATTTCCGGAAAAGCCACATTCATACCGTAATAACTTGCAACTATAAGGACAGGTAAAAATATCGTTGCGATAATACTTAAAAATTTCATTGTTTCATTTAATTTTATGGTTATCGACGACATATAAATCGCTATAAGAGAACTTATCATTTGAGAATTATAATTGATTGTTTTGTTAAGGCTGTTCAGTTGGTCGGTAATATCTCTGAAATATGCGGAATAAATTTCCTTAATGTATTCGTTATTTTCTCTTGAAAAGAAAGAATAAACATTTTTCTGAGGATCTGCAATCTTTCTCATGGAAAGTAAAACTTTTTTCAAATCCAAAATCTCTTCCATAAGTTTAGGATTGGGATCTTCAAGAACTTTATCTTCTATCAAGTCAATCTTATCACTGATTTTTTCCATTGTATTTTCAAGATTCGATACAACTTTGGAAAGAATTTTATACAAAACGGTTTCTATATTTTTTAATTCTATCTGCGGTTTAAGCATTGCTTTATGCATCAGTGTTTCAAGGAATTCAAGCTCTTCGGTATGTGCGGTAACAATTAAATTCTGTGCCAAAAAAATATCAAGTTCGTACATACTTTCGTCGAACTCCGCCATATTCATATTTTTCAATCTTATACCGTGTGTATTGACGAAAAGATAATTATCAAATTCTTCCACTTTCGGATTGTAAAGAGGGAACAAACAGTCTTCAACTGAGAGTTCATGAAACTTAAAAGTGTCCGTTAACAGAGCTATTTCATCCGTAGATAAATCGCCCTTTTCAAGAGTAATATCCACCCACAACAAAGAGGGTGCCGCATTATATATTTTGTTGATTTTCTCAATATTTATTTCCTGACGGCAAGAACCGTTATGAATGTAAATTGATCTGATCATAATATTACCCTGACAAAAACTAAAATTTCCGAAAAAATTCTATCAAATAAAAATTTCTAAGTAAAGCAAAAAATTACTTTGTATTTTTTAATTCAATTCTCGGGAACAGAATTTCAAATTGTCCCAATTTACTCCCCTTCGGAGAAAACCCGTCTTTCGGCAAAACTCTGTCGGTAAAATATTTTTTTGCCGTATCAATAACATTGCCTGCCGCACCGTTCAAACTCCAAATTTTTTCCGACAGCGTCGGCATAAAAGGTATTAAATGAAGTGTTATCAAATCCGTTGCCTGAAAATAACAATACATACATTCGGCAAGTTTTTTGGTATCGGTTTTTGCCAGTTTCCACGGTGCATCCTGCTCTATCTGCTGATTAATCAGTGTGATTGCCTGTTGCAACATTTCGGAAGATTTGTGAAACTGCATATTTTCTATGGATTTACCGTAGTCATCATTTAAAATTTTTGCAACTTCTTTTGTTAAATTATCTTCAACATCGCATTCGGGAACTTTGCCATCAAAATATTTTTCGGACATTTTGTTTGTTCTGGAAACAAGATTCCCCAAATTATTTGCCAAATCAACGTTGTATTTTTTAGTCAAAGCTTCCATGGAAATATCGCCGTCCGGACCGAACGGTATTAAAGAAACCGCCAAATATCTTGCGGGGTCAACACCAAACTTTTCTACAAGCTGTGCCGGCGTAATAACATTGCCTATTGTTTTTGACATTTTGTCGCCGTCAATTGTGAAAAAACCGTGAGCATAAACTCTTTTGTGTACCGGAATATCCGCACCGGTAAGAAGTGCGGGCCATATAACACTGTGAAACCACAAAATATCTTTCGCCATAAGGTGCATATCGGCAGGCCAATATTTTTCAAACATTTCTTTATTGTCTTTATAGCCGATTGCGGAAATATAGTTGATTAATGCGTCCACCCAAACATATACCGTCTGACTGTTATCAAAAGGAAGCGGTATTCCCCAGTCGAGTGCTGCACGTGAGATACTGATATCTTCAAGACCAAGCCTTAGTTTTCCCAAGATTTCGTTTCTTCTTGTTTCGGGAAGAATTTCTATGTGCGACGGATTAAAAGAGTTCTCTATCATATCGATAAGTTTGTCGGTAAATTCGGAAAGTTTAAAGAAATAGTTTTCTTCCGACTGAACTACGGGCTTTTTTTTATGGTCGGGACAACAGCCGTTCTCGTCGAGATCTTTCCGGGCAATAAATTTTTCGCAACCTACGCAATACAATCCCTCATATTGTTTCTTATAAATTAATCCTTTATCGTAAAGTTTCTGCATTATCATCTGAACGGTTTCTTCGTGTTGTTTATCTGTTGTTCTGATAAAACCGTCATTTGAAATATTCAAAAGTTTCCATGCTTCCCGAAAATATCCGCTCATTTCGTCACAGAGCTGTTTAGGCGTAACTCCTTTTTCCTGTGCGGACTGACAGATTTTTGCACCATGTTCGTCAGTTCCCGTAAGGAAATAAACATCACAGCCCTGCAATCTTTTCCAACGGGCAGCAATATCCGCCGCTATCGTGGTATAAGCATGTCCTATGTGAGGACGATCATTTACATAGTATATCGGTGTTGTAATATAATACTTCATAATATCTCCTATATTAAATATAAATTATAAGTAAAGTAATATTATATCAAAAAAAAGAGAAAAAGCCAATAAAAATATAACGGTAATTTTTTATTTTAAGATTAAATTTTTGCGAGATAAAGATTTATAAATTGTTCGGCAATTCTCGGAGAGCGACTGCCTCGTGCAAGGGCGAAAGCTTCAGCCTGAACATCGAGTTCATTCTTATCCAAAACAATATTATTTTTTTTAGCCAAATTGCGGACAATATCAAGATACAAAGCTTTGTTCGGCTTTTCAAAATATACCGTCATACCGAACCTGTCGGAAAGAGAAGTTAATTCCTGAATTGTATCGTTATGGTGAATATCGTCGCCGTTATCCCTGTCCGAAAAACTTTCCTTTACAATGTGCCGTCTGTTGCTTGTTGCATAAATAACGGCATTTTTTGCTTTTACGGATGCAGATCCCTCAAGAGCGGCTTTTAACATACTGAAATTATCATCGTTTTTGTTAAAAGAAAGATCGTCAATAAAAATAATAAACTTTAACGGATTATCCGAAATTTTTCCCATTATTTCCGGTAAAGCAAAAAGCTGATCTTTTCTTATTTCTATAAGCCTTAAGCCTTTATCATAGAAATAATTTGCACAGGCTTTTACCGTGGAAGATTTGCCCGTTCCGGCATCGCCGTACAACAAAACATTTGCGGCGGGTTTATTTTCGCATAACGCTTTTGTATTATCAAATACTTCTTTTCTTTCTTCTCTGTATCCTATAAAATCTTCTACGGATATTTTATCCGCCGATTTAACCGGAACCATTTCATTATTTTTCGTTACATGAAACATCCCCGAAGATGCGAAAATTCCGTACCCGTAACTTGAAATATTTTTTATTCTATCGTCGTAAGTTTTAACAAAATCAATTTTATTGTTTTCAAACTGAGGAATGTAGCCGTCGAACCTGAACGAAGAACATAAATTTTTTGCGGTAAGTTCGGTAAGATAAGAAAATATTTCCAATTCTTTTTTTACATTTTCTTTAATTGATTTTGAAACTTCTTTTCCGCAAGCCATGGAAACTATATATTTATTTTCGTCGGAATAAATCTTATCACACAGAAAATCGGAAAAACAATAATTATATTCCGCCAAAGAATCCACAAAATCGGCAAACACAAGAAGTTTTTGTTGCAATAAACCGCCGTTATCTTTTTCGTTTAAATTCAAAAAAGAAGTAAAATATATCATAGTTTTAGTTCTTAAAATATTACGAAAAATGCTTATTGACGACAGATTATACAATAATTTATCTTTTTTCGTTTCCATAATTCGAGATACCTCTTAAGTGTAACGCAATGAAAATTTTAACGTGTTATTGCAACTTTATATTTTTTTATTTTATCATTGGCTTTAACCATAACAATATAAACGCCGGGGGCGACATCCGAACCGTTATCATTTTTACAGTTCCATTTTATTCTTCCGGAAACAGTGTCATTAATCTCTATATATTCAACATCATTTGAAGAAAAAGTTTTTACAAGATTTCCTTTCATGGTAAAAACTTCCGCACTGAAATCCGTTGTCGATAGAGGAATGTTTGTTATATACATATACCCGTTTTTTGCAGGGTTAGGATAAGAAAGTACATTTGATAAATTATCTACAATATTCTCATTGCCGTAAGCGAATGCCATATTTGAAGAACTTGACGTAATGCCTGAAATATTTATTCCCGAAGCGACGCCGTCATAACTTCTGCTGTTCGGAGAAGAAACACAACTGTCATTAAAAACGGTTAAGTTGCCGCTTCTGAAATAATCGGAATCCGAACCGCTGACATAAGGTTCGACAGCCAAATCATCCTGCGTCCACTCCGCTGTTCCGTCTGCTTCTTCTATATCTACAAGATAGTGGTAATAATTATAATTAATTCCGATATTTCCATCCTGAGTTTCATCTATATGATAAATTAAAATTCCTCTTGTTGAACCCGGAAGACCTTTATCAAAACCGACAGATTGTCTGTTTTCCATTAAAAAATATTGTGTCGTAGGGAAACTTGAAGGCTTAAAAATATAAAATGCCGTACTGTCTGTGGCTGATTGCCCTATATAATTAATCCCGGTTATTGCTGTCTGAGGAGTTATCCAACCTAAAGTATATTTACACCAAACATCCGGATGAGCGGGCATCTTTCCGTCACTTCCGTTCCAACTTCCGCTCGCCATAACGGAAAATTCTCCCAAACCGGAACTTGAATAAGTAGTATCATATAAATCGGGAAGTCCAAAAAAATGTAAAGATTCATGACATATTACACCTATTCTGGTAATTCCCTCGTTTCCGTTATAACCTCTTCCTGCCGGTTCGGTATGATAACGATTGAAAGTTATGCCATCATGAACTGCAGCACTTCCTGTCGCTTCCGATAAATACCACGCATGCGACCAAATATAATCTCGGTTAATTGGATAATTATATTCGGCACCACCACCTGCGTGAATTACGGTAAAACCTTCAGGCTCACTGCCTGACCACAATGTGCTGAAATCATATACGGAATCCAATTGATTCAATGCATATTTTATTGCCTCTGCAAACCTTTGGCTTGAAGGATTTTCAGTCTCACCGTAATAAGAATAATTATTCGGCAAAGTTACTATCGGCGACACTACCGAAGTATATTCAAGAGTCCCATAGGAAACTTCTTTAAAATAATCTCTAACCGAACCTACCGCCCCGTCCTGACTGTAACCATGTGTATTAAACAATTTAAGAAACTCCTGCCGAATTTCATCTTCCGTGCTTGAAGAACTGAAAGGAGCTCTATCGGTAAATTTCAAATCGCTGAATTGAACCAATAAAACAAAATTGGTTTTTGTCCCGGTAGGAGAAACTACTTTTTGATTTTTCCCGTAATCGGAAGAACTTTTTGAAACGGATTGTGCGGAATTTAGACGTAATGAATTCTTCAATAGAGTTTTTTGTTGAAGCAAATCAAGATTCTTTCGTTTATCGGAAATCGTTGAAAGTTTATAATCATCTTTTAAAGATTTTTTAATATTTAGTTTCTTGGGAGAAACTTTACCGACGATATGTTCGGACGGTTTCAAATCGCCGAAATTATTTTTTTGAGCATAAGTCCAATATTTGGAATCATTTTGAATAATCGTATAACCGTCGGAATCTTCCGTCCAATGGTAAAACTCATCGCCTCTTACATGTATTTTTATTTTTGTTCCGTCGGGCTGTGTTTCTTCTATAGGGTAAGGATAAGCCGGAACTGCCGAAAGTTTGGTTACTCCCATAAACAGGAAAGCCGATAATAAAATAAAATATTTTTTCATAAATATTAAAAATCCGCCCTTAACGTAAACATATGAACATTACCCAAATCACCTTTCGGTAACCATGCATAGTCTATAAAAAAACCTTTATACTTTAAGCCCGCACCTAAAGTTAAGTTGGTAATAAAATTATTATTTGTTCCGTTGTGATTTTCCAAAGGTATAACATAACCGAACCTTAAAAAGAAAAGGTCGTCATATCGTTTCTCGCAGGCAAGTTTCAGTTCATATATTTCGTCATTGTAATAAGCGTCAAGCTGAGCTACGGCAAGCACGCCCTTTTCTTCGTCAACCTCGCCCGAAAAACCTAAATAAAAGTTGGTCGGTAAATCATATCCCGATACCTGCGGACCTAAATTATTGATACCGCTGCTTAAAAACATATTGTTTGTAATAAAATACATTCCGCTAAAACCGACGGCGTATCCGTCATAAGAAATATCGTCTATAGTCTGACTGACATATTTTAACGATACTCCGGAATACAATCTTCTGCCGACTCTTGTTCCGTAAGCGATATTTAATACTTTTTCGTCGGGTGTAAAACTGCCTTTTTTTTCATAACTGCTACCTGATTCAATATACTTATCTATCTTTCCGTAGTCGAAATAATAAAAAGCAAAATTGATGCCGGACTTTTCGTTAAGCATTAAGTTTACGTCGCCTACGCTGTATCTTGTATCTTCCAAATACACCGCATGGCTTAAAATAACGGAACGTTTCAAAAACGGAATTATTGAGGGGTTTTGTATCGCGGAATATTCTCCCGCAACGGTAGTATATGCGAGAGCACCGTCGTAAGCACAGGCCGGAAGTTGCAATATTTGAAACATCGTAGTCCCCGGACCTTTTGCCGCGACAATCTGACAAAACAGACTTAATAAAAATAATGACAACAAAATTTTTTTCATTCCGTTCTTCAGCTGTTTGACTCTTCAACAAAAAAAACTTCGCGATTTTTCCAATCTTTCAAATACTTCTTTTATCGGGCGGACTTTATTCAATGTATAAAAATGTATTCCCGCAGCACCGCCTGCCAGAAGTTCTTCACATTGTTCCGTCGCAAATTCTATTCCGGCTTCAATAACTTTCTCCTGATTGTCTTTTATCGGTTCAAATATTTTGTGAACTTTTTCGGGAATCGTCGCCTTGCAGTTCTCGCAGAATTTTACAAGCCCGTCATAAGATGTTATCGGTAAAATACCGGGAATAACTCTGACATTTACACCCGCTTTCTTAACGGCATCGACATAATCAAAATACAATTTATTATCAAAAAACAATTGTGTTATAATAAAATCCGCACCGCAATCAACTTTATGCTTTAAAAATTTTATATCACTTTCTTTCGTCGGAGACAAAGGATGTTTTTCCGTAAAGCCCGCAACGGCAAGACACAGACTGTCTTTATATTCTTTTCTTATATACGACACAAGTTCGCTTGAATATTTGTAGTTATCTATACCGGGAACTTTATGCGGTTCATTTTTCGGCGGATCGCCTCTCATGGCAAGAACATTTTGTATTCCTTTTGAAACTATTTTCTGCATTATTTGAGATATTTCTTCTTTCGTGTGCGATATGCAGGTAAGGTGTGCCATCGACGGAATACCGTAAGCTTTTTGAATATGTTCGACTATGGCAAGAGTTTTATCTTTATTTCCGCCGCCCGCACCGTAAGTACACGAAATAAAATCCGGTTTCAACAGAGCAAACTCCTTTAATATTTCGTGTATCAGCTTAATATCGCCTTCGGGCGTTTTCATCGGAAAAACTTCCAACGAAAATGTTTTGTTTTTCTTTTTAAAAATTTCTGATATTTTATACATGGTCTTATTATTATACCATATTGAAAAAAAATCGACAAGAAAAAAAATAGTACAAAGATTATTTATATTTTAAATAATTCCGGCTGTTTGCTGTTGAGCGGTGCGAAAGTAAGACGATGAATGGGACAAGGTCCGTATTTTTTAACAGCTTCAAGATGTGCTTTTGTTCCATAACCTTTGTGTTTTTCAAAACCGTATTCGGGATAGATTTTTGCGTAATCAAGCATAATTCTGTCTCTTGTAACTTTTGCCAATATCGACGCTGAAGCTATACATGCACTTTTGGCATCGCCCGAAACTATCGCCTGTTGCCTGAAAACAATGTTCGGAATTTTATGATTGCCGTCAACAAGAACCAAATCCGGTTTGACGGATAATTGTTCAAGAGCCTTTCTCATGGCAAGAAACGTCGCCTGCAAAATATTTATTTTATCGATAGTTTCTGCGTCAACTATACCGATACCGTAAGAGAAGGATTTCTGTTTAATTTCATCAAACAAAACATCTCTTTTTTTGGGGGTTAATTTTTTGGAATCATTTACGGATT
Organism: uncultured Elusimicrobia bacterium; assembly: GCA_937916125.1. Taxonomy (GTDB): domain Bacteria; phylum Elusimicrobiota; class Endomicrobiia; order Endomicrobiales; family Endomicrobiaceae; genus Ruminimicrobiellum. The sequence goes on from CALGGE010000091.1 coordinate 11,589, forward strand.
CTATAATGATATCTTTAGGAAGGATAACCGCTGCCGCAACCACCGGACCTGCTAAAGGACCCCGTCCTGCCTCGTCAACACCCGAGACATTACTGAGTCCTTTATCGTAAAAAACTTTATCAAAAAGAAAAATTTTCTTTTCCTTTAAAAACTTAGTTTGCCGCTATTTCTTTTTCAACTTCTTGAGCCTGTTTTCTCTGTACTTCGGCAATTCTTGCAGCTTTACCGGATAAATCTCTCAAGTAGTAAAGTTTTGCTCTTCTTACTTTACCTCTTCTGACAACTTCTATTTTATCAATTCTGGGAGAATGAATAGGGAATATTCTTTCTACGCCTACACCGAAAGAAACTTTTCTTACGGTAAAAGTTTCGGTTAATCCCGTACCTCTTTTCTGAATAACAACGCCTTCAAAAGCCTGTATTCTTTCGTTTCCTCCTTCAACAACTTTGAAGAAAACTTTTACGGTATCTCCGGATTTAAACTGAACTTTAACATCTTTTTTCTGTGCTGCTTCTATCTGGTCAATAACTGACATCTTCAAACTCCTTAATTTATTAGCTTATAGCTTACAGCTTTTCAACTGTCTTTTTCAGCTTCTTTCAGCAGATCAGGTCTCCTCGTTTTTGTTCTCTCGTAAGACTGCTGCTTTCGCCATTTTTCTATTTCGGAGTGATTACCCGACAACAAAACTTCGGGAACACTCATATTTTTAAATCTTGCGGGGCGTGTATATTGAGGATAATCAAGCATTCCGTTATAAAAAGAATCCCGTTCTACGGAAACTTTATCTTGAACTACTCCGGGGAGCATTCTTGCAACGGAATCAATTAAAACCATCGCCGGTATTTCTCCGCCCGTCAAGACATAATCTCCAATAGATATTTCCTCATCTACCCAATTTAAAACCCTTTCGTCAACACCTTCATAATGTCCGCACAACAAAACTAAATGTTCGTATTTTGAAAGTGCTTTAACCTTTTTGTTATTTAAAATGTTTCCCTGCGGACTCATATAGATAACATAAGGTTTCTTATAAGGGTTCTTGTATAAACAATTTTTCTTTCTGACGCCAACACTTTTCAGCGTTAAGTAAATCGGTTCAACCTGCATCAGCATTCCCGGCCCGCCGCCGAAAGGTCTGTCGTCAACTTTTTTATGTTTATCTTTTGTAAAAGACCTTATATCTATACAATTTACGTCTAATATTTTTTTCTCTTGTGCCTTTGCCAGCAAACTGCATGTCAAAGGTCCGTTAAACATTTCCGGGAAAATAGTCAATATATCAATCTTCATATATTACGTATCCGAAAGGTTGAGAACTCTCCGGAATAGCAGCCTCTTCAAGCTTTACTTTAGTTCCGTAAATATCTATATAACCTTTAGGGAGAACAACAAAAATTTTCTTTTCCGCAATATCTACTTTGGACACAATACTCTTTAAAGCGGGAATAAGAACTTCCTGCCAATCGGACTTTATCGTCCAAACATCATTGTTGCCCGTCGTTATTACGTCAGTCAGCAAACCTAATATTTCTCCGTCTTGGTCATAAACTTCAAAGCCTAAAATATCGGCAACTTTCCAGCTTGTTTTAACGGAAGTTTTTTTTACGTTCTTCATTTACTATTCAACTATTTCCAAAGAAGTTCTCTTATCAAGTTTTGCAGATGCAGAATTCAAAATTATTCTGATAGCTTTTATAATTCTGCCCTCTTTACCGATAATTTTACCTCTGTCGCCTGCTGCAACTTTAAGTTCCAAAATGGTAGATTTTTCGCCGATAACTTCGTTTACATCTACCTGATCAGGATTGTCTACCAAAGATTTTGCTATATACATTATTAATTCTTTCATTTTTTTCTCCGTTTTAAAAATTTGTACTGCTTAAAAATGTTATTTTGCCGATTCTGCCGAAGGCTGTTGTTTTTTCAACAAACTTGCAACCGTATCGGAAGGTTTTGCACCTGTTTTCAACCAATAGTCCACTCTGTCCTGTTTCAAAGATAATTTGTTTTCTTGCAATACAGGGTCATACTGTCCTAAAATCTCAATAGGTTTACCGTTTCTTTTAGCTCTCTGGTCTATTGCAACCACTCTGTAATAAGCCCTTTTAGGTCTTCCTATTCTCTGTAGGCGGATCCTCACACTCATTTGTCTTTCTCCTTACCAAAATTTTGTCTGCAATAAAGGCTCTGCAAACATTTTATCGGAAGATTGTATATATTTTTGGTTAATTTGTCAATAGAAAAAACGCTTTGAACTTTTACAGTGGAAAATTTTTTTAAAATATGTTAGAATATTGCAATCATGAATGATAACCAAAAAGATAACGTTATAATGTTTTGTGCAATAATGATAGTAGTATCATTGTTGTTGGTAACCGTACGTTTAATAAACAAAAATTATCAAAAAGAAAAAATGTTGGAAATAGGCAAAGTGCTGTGTACGCAACTGATGAATGCCAGCATTACTTATTACCGTGAACACGGATATTATTTGGTAAACGACAGAGTTTCGTTTAATCACGACTATCCGTTTGACGCAAGAACGAATTTGTATTTTTCAACTTTTTCAACTTATCCCACACCAACGGGGAAAGAAGTTTTGTTATTTTTCGGAAGTAATGAAATGAAAAATTATGAATTGAGAGTAGTATTTGATAAATTTGCCGAAGCAACAAATTTAAAAAATGCGAAGATACAGGTACTTAGGGTGGAATATTAGAAAAATCGCAAGCGATTTTTGAACAGTTTATGTAAAAAAATATAATAATTAAGAGGTATGAAACAATGAAAAAAGTTTTATTTTGTTTGTTGGCGGTGTTTGTTCTTACGGCACAAACATCTTATGCCGAAAAATGGCAGAGCGTAGGTGCAAGAGCTATGGCAATGGGTGGTGCAGGCGTTGCGGCAGCAACAGGTTCCGCTCAACAGTATTATAACCCTGCTCTTCTTGCTACACAGAACAGTTTACATAACAGTAATGTTATGCTTAATGTAAATGTTGAGTTGGAAGCGACCGAAAAACTTCTTTCGGCTGTTGACAAGGTAAAAGATTTGACTGACCAATTTAAGGAACTTCAAACTATAAGCGGTAGTGCTAATGCAAAACAAATGTCTTCTATTGCAGAAACGCTCTCCGCTTTGAAAGATTTGAACTTAAAAAATACGGGCGTTGTAGTAGGTGCCAATGTCGGGCTTGCAGCAAAAATTAAGAAACTGGCAATATCGGTTCGTTCCTATGTAAGTGCCGGTATTACTCCTATAGTTGATACACAAAATATAAAATTAACAGGAACCGGGACAAATATTATATTAGGTTCCACAACAGATCCCACAACAGATGAGAATAAAGAGTCTGCCGCAATAATTAAGAATGTTATTGAAAAATACGGATTAACGGGATCACTGGGAAGTCTTTTGGGACATGGAGAATACTCAGCCTCAGAACTTGCAAATGCAATAGTTAACATGGCAAAAGATATAGGTTCTTCAAGTAGCGACATAAAGAGCATGGCAGAAACAATAGCCGACGAATTTCCTAATGCGGCAGACATAATAACGGGTGCAACAGGAGGAGGAAATTACAAAGATAACGAAACTCAAGTTCTTGTAGATGCAGGAGCATTTACCGAAGTCGCTATCGGTTACGGTTATGAAATTCACAAAGGTATATCCGTCGGAGGAAACGTAAAATTAATTAACGGACAGATGGCAGAAACCGGTATTTTGGTTTTAAGCGATAATAAGGATATAGGCGATACCGTAAAAGATGCTTTTGACGACAGAAAATCTACAAATAATTTCGGTATAGATTTAGGTGTTCTTTTTGATGCGAGCAAATTCTTTGGAAAAGATATAGTTTTATCCCCGAGAGTAGGTATAGTTGCAAAAAATATCAACAACCCTTCATTTGACAGACCTGACAAACCTGCAACCGCAGACGCAAAACTTCAGTGGAATTCAAGCAGCTATAATTTGGACAGACAATACAGAGCCGGTGCGGCAATCAATCCGTTAAAATGGCTTACTGTTGCAGCCGATATGGATATAGTAAAAAATAAAACTATGGTAAACGGTTTTGATTCACAGGATTTTGCTTTAGGTGTGGAAATGAACCTTATAAATAAAAGCTCTTTCTCGCTTCCTATCAGAGCAGGTCTTAATAAAAATATCGCAAATTCAAATTCTGGACTTGAATATACTGCCGGTATCGGTTTAAACGGAACGGGGTTTTGTCTTGAAATTGCAGGCGGTGTAAGCACAAAAACTACAAAGGTAGACGGAAACGAAATTCCTGCAAGTGCGTCGGTAGCACTTAATTTGGGAGTATTGTTTTAAATAATATTTCATATTTACGGCAAAAAAACAGCAAACCAATATATAAGGTTTGCTGTTTTTTACTCTACAGTTCTTACTATCTTTTTATTTGAATTAAATTTTATTTCAGTTTTCTTTCAAAATTAAATTTGTTTGCGGAAGTTAAAAAGGCATTGTTGGCGAAGACTTTTAAAATCTGTGTGAGATAATTTCGGTTAGGTTCAATATAGGATAAATCTATTCCGAAAGATTTTATTCCGAAAGATGAAAGTTTATTTTTGAATCCGAATAAGTTTATCGGGAATTTCGGAATAATAATATTTTCATTTTTATTTGATATTATTTTAAATTCATCTACTCCGGATTTAACAGTTTTATTTTCTATTTCTTTAACGAACTTCATTTTTGATATTACAACTTCCGGAAAGCCTGACAAATAAACTATCAAATTATTTTTTAAATTCTTTGCCAAATATTTTATGTTAAACAAATCGTCTTCCCAAGAAGTTGTAAAAGCTTTTACACCGTATCGCGACAACAGTTCCGCACCGTAATTATTTAACGTATAGAGATACTGCCCGGCATACAGGTTGAACAGTTGAAAAGTTGAGGAGTTGAAAGATTTATTGAAAAAGAAAAAGTGAGAAATATTGTTTATAAAAAAGTTTTTACAATCTTTGGACATTAAGAAATCAATACTTTTTTGAAACAAACTTAAATCTTCTTCATCAATATATGCAGGCAGTTCAAAATAAAAATCTTTTAAATTATTTAAAGATTTAATATTATTAATATTGTTTTTATTTAGTTTTATAACTACTGCACATTTTGGATGATTTTTCAACAAAGAAAGCCACTTAATGTTGTTTGCTCTAACAAATAAATTAGGCAAATTTATTTGTTTGTTTAAAAGTTGAAAAGTTGAAACGGTAAAAGGCTTAACGACACCGGATTGCCACGTCGCAGACTTTGTCTGCTCCTCGCAAGGACAACATTCTTGCTTTTTATGCATCGTACATTGTACATTATACATTGTCGTCCTGTCGGCAATTTTATAAACTTCAAAATCATTTTCAATATACAAACCATTATGGTTTATCAAATAACCTTCGGAAACTTTCTCAACACTTTCTATTTTTAAAACGGAATTTTTATCTTTTTTCTTATCGACAATTCTTATAGTATCGCCGATATTTAATGTATATTGCGTCCTTAATAAAAAATTTTCTTCCGTTTTATTTTCAGCAACACCTAAATACAGTCCTGTACTTTTACTTTTTTCCGGTTCAAAAATATTTTCATTTTTATTAATAAAATTAAATATTGTTTTCTGCCGTGCATAATCAAGAGCCAATATTTCTTTTGCTTTTTTTAAATTTTCTTCATAGTTATTTTCGTCGGAATCAATTAACAGTCTGTATGCCGAAACGGTTTTTGCGACGTAGTCGGGGCTTTTTAATCTCCCCTCTATCTTTAAGGAAGCCACTCCTATATTCTTCAATTGCTTAATGTAGTCTATCAATTGAAAATCTTTCGGCGACAGGAAATATCCGTTTTTGTTATCTGCCGTCCACAATCTTCTGCAAGGTTGGGTACAGTGCCCTCTGTTACCGCTATATCCGCCGATAAAACCGGAAAACAAACACATTCCCGACACGCAAAAACATAATGCTCCGTGACAAAAAACTTCCAGTTCGATATTCGTATTATTTTTAATTGATTTTATTTCTTCAAAGGAAAGTTCTCGTGCAAGAACTGCTCTTTTAAAACCCATAAGCTCTGCCTGTTTGGCACCGTAAGTATTGTGTATTGCAAGCTGTGTGCTGGCATGAAGTTTTAATTTCGGGAAATATTTTTTGACAATATTTACGACGCCCAAATCCTGAACGATTATACCGTCGGCTCTTGCCGAAGAAATTTGTTCCAAGTTTTTTATAACATCTTTTATTTCATTGTTTTTTATTAATGTATTTACCGTTACAAAAACTTTTACATTTTTTTCTTTTGCATAAGAGCAAATTTCACAGAGTTGTTTATAAGAAAAATTTTTGGCTTTAGCTCTGGCACTGAAATCTTTAAGCCCCAAATAAACGGCGTCCGCACCGGAATTAACCGCCGCAAAAAAACTTTCCATATTACCGCTTGGTGCAAGCAATTCTATTTCCATTTTCTAATATTCTGCGGATGTGAGAGTTTTAAAATTATTTTCCGTAACAAGGACAGTATCTTCAATACGAACACCGAATTTCCCGTCTAAATAAATGCCGGGTTCTATTGTTATTATCATATTTTTGGAAAGAGTATCTTTTGATTTTTTACCTATAGAGGGAGCTTCATGAATATCAAGCCCGACACCGTGTCCGGTAGTATGAATAAATTTCTCCCCGTAACCGGCATTTACAATAATATTTCTTGCAAACATATCTATATCTGCCGCATTCATACCGGGCTTAACTTCATTTAATGCCGTATCATGTGCAAGCTTAACCGTATTCCATATTTTTTTATATTCTTCGTTCGGTTCACCTATAAAAAATGTTCTTGTAAGGTCGGAACAATATCCGTTATAAACACAGCCCATATCGATAAGAACAATATCTTTTTCTTCTACTTTTCTTGTTCCGCTTGAATGGTGAGGGTTTGCGGAATTTGGTCCGGTAGCAACTATAGTTTTAAAACTCTGTATCACATGTCGCATTGCAAACTCTTTTTCTATTTCAAAATGTATATCAAGTTCTGTCATACCGGGAACAACTTTCCGTTTTATCGTATTAAAAACCTCACTGACAATATCACATGCAACCTGAACGTTTTTTATTTCTTCATCATCTTTCGTTATTCTTTTTTCGGCAAGCGTTTTATCGTCGGCACACAAAATAATTTCTTTCTCTTTCAGCTTACCGCTTAAAAATTGAAAAATAGAATAATTTACGTCCGTTATATCGACAACAAGTTCTTTAATATTTTTTTGCGAACAAATATCTACAACAGCGTCGGCAAAATATTTATCGGCAGTAACAATTTCTATTTTATACCTAATATTATTATTTAAATGGCGGGGAGAGATTTTACTTTCTTTTATTGCCTGAACAATTTGTCCCTCTATCATTTTGGAAGTGATAACATAAATAGTGTTCTCGCATATAAGCAACCAAAAGCCTTCAAAGTCCGCTCCCGTAACATAGGAAAGATTTTTTGTACTGACAATTAAAATGGGATTTGCTTTTGTCTCTGACATATTTTATCCTTTTTTTAGTTTTATTATAAAAACTACCGCTATTATTACACATAAAAAACAGCCTATAAAGGAACTATATTTGTATATTTATAACAAACTTTCTTTTAAAAATCAAGATTTTTTAGCAAACAAAAAAGTGGGATTGACGCTATGTCTCAATCCCACTCCATC
>CALGGE010000092.1 GCA_937916125.1 uncultured Elusimicrobia bacterium
AGAGACTAAGCTTTTTACATTTTAATTTTTTTATCAATACACGTACATTGTCCGCATAAACATAAGGTGCTTTTAAAACTTCAAAATACATATTCTTTGAAGTTTTACAATCCGGACAAAACGCTCCTCCGTCGCAAAGAGGCAAAGAACATTTATGACATATCAAACCTTCAAGTTTCGGCAACTTGGTCAAACAATCTTCACAAATATTTTTGTTGCTTTTAAAAGACATATTTTTCCCGCACAACGAACATGTAACGGGAAAAATCAACGATATTATAAAATTTATTATTTTAAACATAATGATTTGATACAACGACGATATTCGGGCAATTAACGATGTGAAAAATTTATCATTTCTTCCGCATGTTTAAGAGCATGTTCGGTAATTTTCTCACCGGAAATGATTTTTGCAATTTCTTCGACTCTTTCTTTATCATTTAAAATTTTTGCTTTGGTAACATTTCTGTCTTTTTCCGTTTCTTTGTAGATCTTTATATGATTATCCGCATTTGAGGCAATTTGAGCCAAATGTGAAATGGAAACTATCTGTCTGTTGGCGGACAGGCTCTTTAATTTTTTGCCGATTTTTTCTCCGGTCAGTCCGCTCGTTCCGGTGTCAATTTCGTCAAAGATTATCGTATCGACATTATAATTATTTGAAATTGTCGTCGAAAGAGCAAGCATCACGCGGGATATTTCTCCGCCGGAAGCAACAAGAGCCAAAGGATGAAGAGTTTCCCCCTTATTGGCACTGAACATAAATTCTATTTTGTCAAAACCGTTTGACGTTATATCGCCCCGTTCAAAAGAAATATCGAATACGGCGTTTTTCATATTGAGTTCCGCAAGTTCGGAAATGATTTTTTTGGAAATTATCTTTGCCGTTTTTTTTCTTTTATCGGAAATTTGTTTACAAAGTTCGGTAACTTCTTTTAATACGGTATCAATACGTTTCTGAAGCTGCTCGATATTATATTCATAGTTTTCCAAGGTTTTTAATTTGGTTTCAAGCTCCGCACAATAGTCCGAAATTTCACGTATTGTTTTTCCGTATTTTGATTTTAGTTTTTTTATAAGTTGCTGACGTTCCATCATTGCATCGAGAGCCGCAGGGCTTGCATCAATTCCTGCGGACAAAGTTTCAACTTCGGCATAAACATCTTCCGCCGCAGCAATTGAAGCATTTAAATTTTTTACGATATTGTCCGTATTTATTCCGTATTTACACAATAAATCGGATTGTTTATTTAATGTTGACAGCCCGTCAAGAATCGATTTATCGTTTCTGTGCAGAACGGCTGTCATTTCAGAAGTTATATTTTTAATTTTTTCGGCATTTTTAAGTTTGGGGAGTTCTTCTTCAATTTTTGCTTCTTCTTCAGGCGTAAGAGCGGCTGATGTTATTTCCTTTATCTGATAATTATATAAATCCATAAGCCTTTCTCTGTCGATGTTATTTTTTTCGGTTTCTTCTTTTTTATTTCTCAGCCCGTCAAGCTCGGAATATTTTTTTGATAAACGTTCCAAAAGTGCATAATTACCTGCAATATCGTCGATAATATGCCTCTGATAGCTCTGTTCGAAAAGCATATTGCTTTTATGCTGAGCATAGAAATCCACCAAATATTTGCCGATTTTCGATAAAGTATTAACGCTTACCGGAATATCATTTATATACGCTTTACTTTTTCCCGAAATATCTATCTGTCGTCTGATAATAATATCTTTGTCGGCATCATCTATGGAAAGTTCCGCAAGAGCCGTTTTTACGTTATCATTTTTTGAAATATCAAACTCTGCGGAAATAACACAGCCGGTTGTTCCGGTTCTGATTATTCCCGTATTTGCTCTTGCACCCAACAAAAGGTCTATGGAATCCATAATTATGGATTTACCCGCTCCGGTTTCACCCGTTATCACGGTAAGTCCTTTTTGAAGATTTATATTTACATTTTCAATTAAAGCATAATTTTTTACCGACAAATTTGTTATCACTTATACACCCCATTTAAGTTTGGTCTTAAGAGTATCAAAATAAGAATAGTTTTTATCTCTTATCAGTTTGGCTTTCTTGCCGAACACTTTTATTTTAACTTTTTTGTTTTTGTCCAAAATATAGCTTTCCTGTCCGTCAACGGAAACTATCAAATCGGTTTTTCTCGGTCCATCGGTGGAAACAAACTCCAACAAATTATATGCTTCCAAAATCATTGGTCTGTGCGTTAACGTATGCGGCGATATGGGAGCAACGATAAACAATGATAAAGTAGGATATATAATAGGTCCGGACAAGGCAAGAGAATATGCCGTAGAACCTGTCGGCGTGGAAATAACTATTCCGTCGCCTTTATAGCTCGACAGAAACTTTTTATTTATAAAAGCGTCTATTGATGTAAGTCTGCCGTTATAAACCGACCTTATTATGCAGTCATTTAATGACGTGGTTTTTATTATTTTATTTTTAGTCGGGATTTCTATTTCAAGCATCATTCTTTCTTCATATTCAACACCGTTATCCAAAATATTTTCCAATGCGTTAAAAACACCTTTCATATCGGTATCCGTCAAAAATCCGAGCGTTCCCAAATTTACACCCATTACCGGAACGGAATACTTTGCAACAAGTCTGCTGATACGAAGAATTGTTCCGTCTCCGCCGAGTGAAATAATAAAATCGACCTTCGGATTTTCCGAAAGATTATAAGGAATATTTTTCGTTTTGATATTTTTATTTTTTAACCAATTGGAAATTTCGTCGCAATATTTTTTCGCATCAGGTTTCAAATGATTATAAAATATGCCGATAGTTTTCATATTTATTCCTACCAAACTCCGTTAATTAAAACTCCGATTATTATACAAAATTATAAAATAAAAAGACAGATAAAAAAATGTTTAGGTTATTTTTATTTATTTCTTTTTGCACTTAAATTTTGTATAATAACGAAAAGAGTTTTCAGCAATAATACGATAATAATCTTTTGGGGAGAGGGAAATGTATTGGCAAAAAGAAATTGAAACAATGGATCGTGTTCAATTAAAAAAAATGCAACTTGACTGTATCAACAAACAATTGGCTCTTGCAAAAAATGCTCCTTATTACAAAGATAAACTCGCAAACATTACGGAGTTAAAAGATTTAACGGAAATAACAAAACTTCCGTTCACGACAAAACAAGATTTAAGAGACGCTTTCCCTTACGGACTGTTGGCAACCGATTTAAAAAATGTTGTAAGGCTTCATTCCTCTTCAGGCACAACCGGTAATCCCACCGTCGTATTTCACACTAAAGAAGATTTGGACAATTGGGCAAATATTTCCGCAAGATCAATGTATTGTGCAGGTGCAAGAAATACCGATATTTTTCAAAACACCATGGGATACGGATTATTCTCCGGCGGATTAGGCTTTCATTACGGCGGAGAAAGACTCGGAATGTTGACCATACCGCTCGGGCCTGGCAACAGCAAAAGACAGTTGTGGTTTATGCAACATTTCAAAACTACCGTTGTTCATATTCTTCCCAGCTATGCATTAAGACTCTCCAATACGGTTAAAGAACTGGGAATTAATGTTAAAAAAGATTTAAACTTAAAAATATTTTTCATAGGTGCAGAACCTCACAGCGAGGCAATGAGACAAAAAATCGAAGAGCTTTACGGCGTAAAAGCATATAATTCTTACGGCCTTTCGGAAATTTCCGGACCGGGAATTGCGTTTGAATGCCGATATCAGAAACATTTACATATTTGGGAAGATTATGTTTATCCGGAAATTGTCGATCCGAAAACATTCGAACCGTTGCCCGACGGAGAAGAGGGCGAGCTTGTTCTGACTACATTACACAGACAGGCAATGCCTCTTATGAGATACAGAACGAAAGATTTAACCAAAATTATTTCTGAACCGTGCGAGTGCGGAAGGACACACAGAAGAATAGCAAGAATAACGGCAAGAACAGACGATATGATGATTATTAACGGTGTAAATATTTTCCCCATACAAATAGAAAAAACGATTATGTCCATACCCGAAGCAGGCAAAAACTATGTTATAGAATTGTTTGATCATAACTGTATGGATAAACTGAGAATAAAAATAGAAGTAAACAACGATACATTTAAAGGAACATTAAAGGACTTGGAAATTTTACAGAACAGGTTGATTAACGAATTGAAACAGGAGCTTGATGTTACACCTATTGTTCAGTTCGTGGAAGCAGGCAGCTTACCTGTCAGCGAAGGTAAGGCTAAGAGAGTTATTGATTTGAGGGAACGGACAAAAAGCGAAGCTTTTTGTTGTTGAAGAGTTGGGAACGGCAAAATAGCTCAGTTTTCTTGTTCTCGCAAACATGAAATCTTTGCCATCGGTTCTTTGAAGAAATTTTACTTTTTTTCGTGCTGGCACTATTCGTTTATATTTTTCAAGCCGGGCTCCAACTGTACTTTTCTAACGACTATAGGAAAGACGAAAAGTACCACGAACATGGTCGCCCTAAGAATCTAATCTACTGATTCTT
>CALGGE010000093.1 GCA_937916125.1 uncultured Elusimicrobia bacterium
TTAATTAAAAAATTCGAAAAATTTCTTAAAATTTTTTTGAAATTTTTTTAAGAAAATTTTTTTGCCGAATTGCCAAAAATTTACCAAAACTTTACAAAAAATCAAGTTCCGATAAGTTATATTATGTTAAGTTGAGTATATAAATGAAAACAAAATTAACATTAAAGTAAAATGTTAAAAGTGAGCCGATTTTCTATAATTATAAATATAAATTCAGTTTAAATTTGTATTTTGTTTTAAAGTTTATACATTAGCATTCACAAGTGTGAATAAATGTGTAATGTGCGGTGCATAAAATCTTCGAAATAATCAAAAAAATAATTGAACAAATAAACAGAATTTTTAATTAAAAGATATAAGTACAAAAGTAGTTGTTGTCTTGGCTGTTTTGATAAAATAGGTGTAAGTACATTTGTACTTAAGAATTTAATGTTTGACTTTTTGGTTAAAAAATGACTGAATTTGTTAAAATTGATAAATTTTTAATAATCCGGTTAAATCGGTTAAAAATGAAAATAAAGTAAATCAGGTTAAAAAATGTTATGGCAATTTTTTATTGACAGTTTTCCTATTTTTATATATAATTAATGCATATATAAAATAGTAATATGAGGTCTTTATTTATGGCAACAAGAAGGCAGTCGCGAGAATGTGCTTTACAGATGTTATATGCTTGTGATAATTGTTCAATGGATGAACAGGCAATTTTTACGTGTTTTGATGAACTTTTGCCTGTTGAAATTCCTTACAGAACTTTTGCCGTTGATCTGTACAGAGGCGTATGCAGCCATAGGGAAGAGATTGACAGTCTTATTGAAAAATATGCCGACAACTGGGAAATAGCCAGAATGACTGTTGTCGATAGAAATATTATGCGTCTTGCCGGGTATGAAATCCTATATACCCCAAAAACCCCCATCAACGTAATAATCGATGAAGCGGTTGAAATCTCCAAAATTTATTCTAACAGAGATTCCAGCAGATTTGTTAACGGTGTTTTGGATAAAATTCAAAGAGAAAGAAAAAATCATATTGAAAAATAGGTTTGTTATTTATGCAAAACGTTAACGATATAGAAAAAAAAATCGAAGATTTGAGAAATCAAATAAGATATCATGATTACCGATATTATTGTCTTGATAATCCGGAAATATCGGATTTTGAATATGATACTTTATTTAAGGAACTTCAAAAACTTGAACAGGAAAACCCCCTCTTTATTACATCCGATTCCCCTACGCAAAGAGTTTCCGGTGCCGTAGTCTCTTCTACTTTTGAAAAGGTAAAACATACAACGCCGATGTTATCGTTGGAAAATTCTTATTCCATGGAAGATGTTTTGGCATGGAATCAAAGAATTTCAAAGTATGTTGATGTAAAAAATATCGAATATATAGTTGAACCGAAAATTGACGGTTTAAGTGCCGAGCTTACATATATTAATAACTCTTTTGTATCAGGTGCTACAAGAGGTGATGGAGAATACGGCGAAGATATTACCGAAAATTTAAAAACGATAAAGAATATCCCCCTCAAAATTTTAAGCAATGAAAAAATAGTTTTATGCGAGATACGCGGAGAAGTTTATATCAATAAAAAAGATTTTGAATTCTTGAATGAAGAGCTTCTTGATAAAGGACAGTCAAAATTTGCAAATCCTCGAAACGCAGCTGCGGGTTCGTTAAGACAAAAGAATCCTCAAATTACCGCAGAAAGAAAACTGAGTTTTTATGTACATTCTTTCGGTCAGGTACAAGGTTTGGAAGACGGTCACAAAATAGAAAAACATTCCGAGTTTTTGGATTTTTGTTCTAAAATAGGTTTCCCTATACAGAAAAATATAAAAGTTTGCAAAAATATTGAAGAAGTGAAAAGCTTTCTTATGTTCTTACAAGAAAACAGGGATAATCTGCCTTACGAGATTGACGGTGCCGTAGTGAAAGTAAATGATTATAATCTTCAAAAAATTATAGGTTATACAAACAAAAGTCCCAGATGGGCAATAGCATATAAATTTCCTGCAAGACAGGCGACGACAAAGCTTTTGTCCATAGAACTTCAGGTCGGCAGAACGGGAGTGGTTACGCCTAAGGCGACTCTTTCCCCTGTTGCTCTTTCCGGTGTCGTAATTTCCAATGCAACGCTTCACAATTTTGATGAGATAGAAAGGCTTAATGTAAATATCGGTGACGATATTGTAATAGAAAGAGCCGGCGAAGTGATACCTAAAATTATAAAAGTTGCCAAGAAAAACAGTGAAGGATATTTTCTTCCCCCCATGCATTGTCCGTCGTGCGGAAGTAAAATAGTAAAAGAGGAAGGCGATGTTTATTACAATTGTATCAATCCGTCTTGTCCCGCACAGTTCAGAAGAAGTTTGATTCATTTTGTTTCAAGAGATGCGATGAATATCGAAGGGTTCGGAGAAGTTGTTATTGACCAACTTTTAAAATTAAATAAATTGCATACTTTTGCCGATATTTATAAATTAACGTTTGATGATTTTATGATGCTTGATTTGTTTAAAGAAAAGAAAGCCAATAATTTGATACAGGCAATAGCAGAAAGTAAAACAAAACCTTTAAGCAGTTTGCTTGCGGCTTTGGGTATCAGACATATAGGAGATAAATCCGCACAGATACTTGCCGACAGATTTAAAAATATAGATAATTTGATTTCCGCAAAAGAAGAAGATTTACTTTCAATAAATGAAATAGGGCCGATATTGGTTCAATCGATATTGGATTTTTTTGCAAACGAAGATACTTTGAAAATGATAGAAGAGTTGAAAGTTTTAGGTGTAAATATGTCGGAACCTGAAAAAGATACAAGTTTTTCCCCTCTTGAAAATAAAACTTTTGTTCTAACCGGAGAGCTTTCAACAATGACAAGAAAAGATGCCGAAAACATAATTCTTTCTCTCGGCGGAAAAGTTACATCTTCGGTAAGCAAGAAAACGGCTTATGTTGTAGTCGGAGAAAACCCCGGAAGCAAATATGATAAGGCTGTTAAACTTGGAATTACAATAATAAATGAACAGCAATTTAAGGAACTTATAAATGCAAAATAAAATTAACATAATTTTTGAAAACAATGATGTCGTTATTATAGATAAATATGCATATATTGATGTCTTAACTACACTTGTTGAAAATATCGAGAAAAAATGCGGAAGTAAAATTTTCCCAGTAACCTCTCTTGATTATGAAGCTACGGGAATTGTTGTCTTTGCGAAAAACGAAAAAGCATATAAATTTATTTCGGAACAATTTAAAAAAGAACAGATAAAAAAAATTTATTATATTATTGTTAACGGTATAATGGAAAATGTCGAAGGTGAAATAAACAAAAATCTTTTGGTAACCGGAGATACGACATCCGTTAACGATAAAGGAATAAAATCCGTAACAAAATATTTTGTCGAAGAACAATTTAAAAATTATGCTTTTGTCAAAGTTTGTCCTTTGACAACAAGAAAAAATCAAATAAGAGCTCATTTTTGGTCGATAGGAAATACACTCGCAACAGATAAAATTTACGGTAGCGAAGAACCCATTCTTCTGTCAAATTTAAAAAGAAGATATAAAGGAATAAAAAAAGAGAAGCCTCTTTTAAAAAGGCTTCCTCTTCACTTATATCAAATGGAACTTGTTCTTCCCGACAAAAACGAAAAAATCAGTTTCACTTCCAACCTTCCCGAAGATATGTCTTTAACATTAAAACAACTCAGGAAATATAATAAAAGCAGAGGAGCAGCTTTTATTATGTAATAACATCAAAAATTGCTTTGCAATTTTTACGATGCGGCAAGCAGTTCTCTTATATTGCTCAAATCTTCAACAGGCATATTATAAATTTCAGGTTCTCTTCTAAATGTTTTAACATCATAAAGTCTCGGAGTAAAATCAAAAAGTTTTCTTGTAACGAAATTAAATGTTATGTTGGCTTTTTTGCTTGCACCAAGCAGTTTCCCGTTCAAACTCTCAGCCATAACAATATTTGTTTTTGTCTTTATAAAATCTTTATATTTGTTATCTTTTATTTTTTCAACAATATATTCGGTTATCATTTTTTCAAATTCTTTTGGATTTTCCGATAAACTTTTGTCATAGCTGAAAGAAATTACTTTAAGGTCTTTTTGTGGAGTTAATATTTTATTTAACAATATTTTAACGGGAATTGTTTTACCGTTAAAATAGAAATTTACTTGTTCGATATTTTCAATATCCGCTTTTACGGAACCGATTTTTTCTTCGGATGCAACGGATATTGTATCAAGACCTTTTAATCCCGCAGCTTCCGTTTTCATTAAATCATCATTGAATTTTAAAACATTTATTAATGTAGTATTTGATAAAGTTATTTTATACGTATTGACTTTTTCTTTGTATAATACCAGTTTATTATAAATTCTTTCGGTAAAGGCAAATACATTTCTTAAAGGCGGAAATAAATTCAATATTACGGAAGATATAAATACTGCTTTTGAAACGTCAGGTACCATGCTTGCCGTAATTTCCGTTGCATCTCCCGAAACAAATCCTCGCGTAAATATACCTCCGCCTATTTCGCTGTATAATCCCTTTCCTTTAGGCGGGGCATATCCCGGCGACATATTGCCGTCTATATGCATTAAGTTTAATGCTTTAAATTCTTTGTTGAAAAATCTTATAGTCAAATACTCAAATTGGCTATCAAGTTTTTCTACGGGGTTATGTCCCGCTATAACGGTAGTAACTCCCATTTTTACCAAAATCGGATTAAAACTTCCGTATTTGGCTTTTATCTCTTTCAAATTTGCCGGTTTGATTCTTGTTGTATTATCCGCATAAACGGCAGTGATTATTGTAAGAGCTTCCAGTATTTCAGAAAGATTATTTGAGTTTATGTCATAATCTCTTATATCTTTAGCCATTAAATGAAGACCTTTAAAAATATCGTGTCCTTTGTATTGTTTCCCTTTATAAAAAAATCCTTTTATTCTTTTTCCGTTTTTATCTCTTTCATGAAAAACACCGTTGTCATCAACATAACCTATCGAAACATCTCCGTCATCATCGACGGGAAGAAGTGAGTGCATATAGTAAAAACCGTATTCATCTACTCTGTAGAGAAAGAAATTATCCTGATAGAAATGCATCAGGTCGTTTACAAGAGGATCTTTAAAATATGTAACTTGATTGATTGGTGTTTCTCCCTGTGCTTCCAGTTGTTTGTTCCTTTGTGCTATAAATCCGTTTTCTCCGCCGCCCCAATTTTTATGATATACCCAATCAAGAGCATTCCATTCCGTACTCTCATAATTTCTGTACATTATTGCATCTATTACGCCCCAAGCCAAATTTTTTATTCTCACCACATTTTCAATATTTTCTTTATCAATGTTTATATATTTCTTTTCTTCTTCTTCAAACTTATTTTTCTGTTCACGGATTATTTTGTTTATAACCGTTTCCAATTCATACCAATATGTTTCATATTGAGGGAACTGTTGCTTTAATTTTTCAAGTTCCTGCTGCCTGTCTATCCACCAATTTACGGACATTTTATTTGTTGCTCTTATTCCCGTATAAACAACAACTCCAACATTTCTGCCGAAAAATTTCTTGTGAAAGTTTAAAAACAGTTTGTTATTGAACAATGTTATTATGTCTTGCGAATCGGACACTTTTATTTTGTCCGGATAATTTAAAATATCTTTGCCTTTTTTATCAAGTTCCAAACCGAAAGTTTTATAAAAAAGCTCCTGCAGTCTGCTTTCTTCTTTCGACCAAATATTTTTTTGTTGCTCGTCGGAATATTTCATATATTCATATAATTGTTCTGCCCAGAAAGCACGTATGTCAAAACTTTTGTCCTGTTTTGATAAAATATCGTTTAACATTTCCAAAAGGGATTTTACGTTTCTTCCTTTAAAGTCAACATAGTCATCTTTTATACCTTTATAATTTTTGTAGAAAGGCAAGTGTAATCCCAGCAAATTCATAAATGCATACAGGTCATGGTTACCGGTAACAAATTTCATATTTCCCGTGTCTGCAATTCTTTTCGTTAATTCAAACGCTTCTACTTGTCTGTCTCCTCTGTCGAGTAAATCTCCGAGAAGATAAAATGTATTGTTGTTCATATTGATTCTGATTCTGTCTATGATGTCGTCGTTGATTTCGGTATCCTGTTTTAATGACGTGTCATAGGTTGAGTCAAGCAAATTTATCAACAGTTCCGCAAATCTCGCATATCCTCCGTGAATATCCGAAATGGCAATATTTTGCTTAAATGTATTTTGTACGGAATTAAATGCATTGCGAATAATTTTAAAAATTAAACTGATTTTTGTTCTAAAGTTAAAAACCGATTCATTACTTTCTTTTAAAATAACGGCTTGTTCCGCTCCGTCTTCGTTTTCCGTGTTTGTCGTATCTCCGTATTTTTGATAATTTTCTATGAAAACCGATAATGTTTCGTCAAATATATTCAGTAATGTTTTCTTTAATTCGGCGGTTAAGGTTATATTATGTTTTTGTAAAAATTGTTTTGTTTCTTCCGCGTTAATAAAATTATGTAATGCATGTTGGTCGGCTTTTGATGTTTTAATTTTTTCTATTGCTCCGGATGTCAAATATAAAGAAGGATCTCTTCTTATAAATTGTCTCATTAAATCGTTTATTGCGTCTCCGCCGTCAGATTGCAGATATTTGTTTTCTTTTATTAATTTTATTCTTGTTTCCGTATCAAGGTCGGGATCAAAGAAAGTTTCTTCCATTCTTATCCATACACTCAAAATTCTTTTTAAGTTTAATGTTGCGGCAAGTCCGTCGGAATCATGTATAAGTTTTGCTTCAAAATATCTTTCATGTTCTGCTCGAGGAACTCCGTTTTTCGCTTTTTTATGTCCGAGACATGTATAATATATTTTCTCTATGTCCTTTGGAGAAATTTGTATTGCCTCATCGGATGTCATATATATATGAGAATTTTGTAAATATCTGTTTAAAATGGCTCTTGCCCAAGTAGCGGAATTTTGTTCGTGATTTAATCTTAATATTGAACAGGATATATCATGAAACAGTGCCGCAAAAACAACGGTTTTAAAATCTGTCGTTTCTATGGCTGAAAGGTCTCTGCCGAGTATCTGTATTGCCGAATCCAACACATCAAGAGAATGATTTAAAGAATGTTCTGCTACAACAACGCGTTCGTCAAAATATCTTTCAAACAGATACGACGGTATTTCGTTGTACATAATTTTAAGAGCACCGTAGATATTTTTTTTGAAATCTTTTACTTTGTTGTCTATTTCATGCTGTTCAAAATTTGATAAAGACAACATATTTCTGAAATCATTTGTCAGTTTGTTTATTCTTTTTTCAATTTCTGCTCTTCTTTCTTCGGATATATTTTTTCTGAAAAACTCTTCCATCGGCAAATTGTCATTGGATGCCTTTTGTAATGCGGAGAAAAACATTTGTTGTGTTTCGGGATAGATTTTAAAATATTCGTCCTCAATATGTTTTCTCTGTCCTTCTCTTTCTGCATCAAGCATATCTTTTCTTCCGAAAAATTTGACGATATCTTTAATATTATATCTGTACCCTCCTAACTTTCTTATAAAACGAACATCTTTTGTAAAAAGCGGTACTCCGTCAACGGTATTTCTGTTAAGCAGTGCACTTTGGATTCTTCTTATGACATATTTGTAATCTTTATCGGTAAATAAAATTTTATTTATATCTGCATTCGTACCGTATTTTTCTTTGGCAACAAATTCAATAATAAACTTTATATCCGCAAACATCATTTTTTCTTCAAATGTTCTGTATTGCTGTGTGTTCAGAGGACCTTTCAATTCATGAGATATTTCGTGTATTAAACCTGCTTCCAGTAATGCATTTGCAACCACTTTATCTTCCATATGGAGAATCCCTTCATTTACACCGATAAAGCCGTTATTCAAATGATCTTCAAATAAATTTGTGGATTTATCAAGAATACCTATAAATAAAGTTTCTTTTATATTTTTTGAAGGGTCATCTACTCTTTTTATTGAAGAAGAAAGTATTTGTATAATTTTTTCTCTGCTTATATTCTCTGCCAGATCATTCTCTACTATGATATCAATTGTTTTTCCGGCGAAAGCTTTAAATCCTTTTGACGCTTTTGTATTTTCATCTAACTCCGTATCGCAATTTATCGAATAAAGAGTGTGTTTTACTTTTTTAAGTTGTGCAAATCCCATCATCAAATCATAAGCTTTGTCATAGTCTTTTATAAGACTGTAGAACATTGAACGAGTGAACATAAAGTTATCTCTTCTTCCGATTCTTTTTGACATCCAAGCGGAAGAAAATTGTGAGTTCGGATTCAGTCTCATTGACGTGGATTGAAAAATATTAAATTTTCTTTTTATGAATGTCGTAAAATTTGTCGATAAGTCGTGAAATATATTTGTGTGTTCTTTTTTCTTCCGTTTCGAACTTTGTTCTTTTGCGAAAGATAATTCAAATTTAAGCTCTCTGTCGTCAATATCTGCGATTATTTCGGTTTTTTCTTTCGAAGTTTTTGTGACGGTAACAGAAACGTCTTTTCCAAAAATTTTTTGTCCTATTTCTTCAATACGTTTTTGAGTGCTTTCATCATACAAATTTTGTGTTTTTTTAAGAGATATTTTTGTTAAATTTATGAAGAAAAAATCTTTTATTCCCTGAGGAACTTTTTGTAGTTTAGCCGTTATAATTCTTATCGGAGCAAGTGCCGCTTCGCCGAAAGTTTCATTTATAGAACTTAATAAAATATCATTATATGTGGCATCATTGATATCGTTATTTATTTCCGGAGTCAGTAAAATATATGAAATGTTTTTTTCTTTTAATTGCTTAAGAAGAGATGAATGGAATCCGCCTGCTACAACCACGGCAGTTTGAGCACTATTATTTTTATGATTTAATTTTGATAATATGTTGTTGATAAAAATGTTATTTCTTTCAACGTTTGTTTCATGATATTCGAAAATTTGCGTATATGAAAACAAATCATAATATTCATAATATTTTTCTGCCAAATATTTTGATAATAAGTTTATATATCTTTGATAATTATCCGTGAAGGAAACATATTCGTCATAAGATATTGATAAATTTAAAAAGTTTTCAAACAATTGAGTCATTTTTAATATAAATATGCTTTCTTCGTTTTGATTGTCGTCGGAATTTAAAAAGTCGTTGAAATACATGTCTTTTTGCGATATGAAAGACATCATATTCAAACTGTTTTTCTGTTTGAAGTATTCCAGCATTTTCTTAAAATTAGTATATTCTCCGTTATATTTGTCTTTTAAAATTTCATCATACAAAGCGGAATAATATTTTTCCGTATTTCCCTGCAGGGAATATTTTATAATTTTATTGTATTCGCCGAAACTCAAATTTGCTTTTAAATCTTTTAAGAATTTTTTATATTCTTTTTCTGTCGCTTTTAAATTCAAATTTTTTATGTTTTTTGTAAAATATAAGTAGTCGTGTAATTCTTTATATTTTATCGTAGGTTGATTGATTTTGTTTAATATTTTTTTATTTGATAAGTCGGGGTTGATAAATCTTTGTAATGTTTTTGCTTTGGGAATTTTTTTGTAAATTTCATTTTTTAAATTGTTGTAAGTTTCTTTTATATAATTATTATCTTCCAAAATTTCTGCGGCTCTTTCAATATTTTGCAAATAAATATCAAAATCTTCCAAGCCCTCAATTTGCATTTTTGTATTGTTGTTAATTAAATAATATTCGGGACCTGTCAATAAATTTTCTTTTAACAGTTCTTCTCCGATATTATATTGTTTTATGTCGTTTAAAATTGATATTTCATTTTTGTCCGAAGGCAATCCTTCAATGAACAGATATTCGGGAGAATATTTTTCTTCAATTGTTTTTATTATTTCGGAAATGTTTTTTTGGACGGAAATGCTTCCGTGTAAATCCTGTATGAATATGATATTTTTGTTATTGTTTTCGGATATATAAGAATCCGTTATTTTGAAATTATCCTGACCGGTTAAGGATGTTTGAGGTATTGGTACAATGTTATAAAAATTTGCGGCAAAACCATTTGCCGTAAAAGACAAACAGAGAATTAAAAATGATAAACAAATTGAGATAAGTTTCTTCATTAGACACTATCTCCTTATTCAAATTTTTAACTTTTCAACTTTTTAACTGTTCAACTTTGTCTGTGTAATATTTTTCTCGTTCTTCAAATATTTGCGTATTTTCAAACAGTTCTTTATAGAGTATATCCAAATCTTTTTTCAATTCTTTACTTTTTTTAGGACCTTCGGCAATAAAATTTATATCATTTTCTTCATAAGCCTTTATAAGCTTTTTGTTAATGTCTTCGGACTCATTTTCTTTGTCTTGTATTTTCGTCTCCAAATCTTTTATTTTTATTTCCAAAGGTTTTAATTCTTTTGATTTTTCCTGAATCAATTTTGCTCTGAGTTTTTTTATTTCGTCTTTCGTATATATTTTTTTCTCCGTGTTTTTGTTGTCCGCTTTTACTTCATCGCTTTCGTCTTCCCATCCGCATCTTTCCAAAAAGTCCGAATATGTTCCGTCGAAAAAAGATACTTTGTCTCTGTCAAAAATTATCAGTTTCTGTGCCACGGCATGCAACAATTCTTCATTATGTGTTACCACGATTACCGAGCCTTTAAATTCGTTTATTGCATCAATTAAAGATTCCGTAGATTCCAAATCCAAATGATTTGTCGGTTCATCAAGTAACAGTAAATGCACCGGCCTTGCTAAAATTTTTCCCAAAAGAACTCTGCTTTTTTCCCCTCCGGAAAGTACTTTGATTTTTTTCATCATATCGTTTCCGCCGAACATCATCGCACCGCAAATATTTCTTGCAAGTTGAGGCATATCGGTATTAGCTGAAAAAATCTCTTCGAAAATCGTTCTTTCGTCGTTCAATTGTGCAACATCGGACTGGACAAAATATCCTGTCTCAAGTTCGGGATGTCTTTTTATGTTTCCGGATAAAGGTTTTAGTCTTTCCGATAAAAGTTTTAACAGAGTGGATTTTCCTTTGCCGTTTTTTCCGATAACACAAATTCTTTCGTTTTTCAAAATATCAAAGTTCAAATCTTTTATTAAAATATCATTATTATTATATCCGAAATTCAGAGAATATATTCCCATCATTTTATTTGCCGGAAAATCGAGCGAATTAAATGAAAAATCCAAAGTTTCAATTTCCGTCAATTGCTGCAACTCTTCCTGTTTTTCAAGCGTTTTAATTCTTGATTGTACCATTCCTGCCAATCTTGCTTTTGCTCTGAATCTTCTTATAAACAGTTCGGTTCTTTTTCTTTTTTTCTCAATATTGAGCCTTGTCTTCTCGTAAATTTCTTCTTCTTTTTCTATCTGCTCATAAAGTTTCTCGGTTGTGCCTTCAACTTTTCTCGCTTTGTTTCTATGTATGGCTACCGTATGCGTAACTACCTGATCCATAAAATTTCTGTCGTGAGTTATCAGTATCAATTCCTTCTTTAAACCTTTAAGAAATTTTATCAGCCATCTTATTGCAACGATATCAAGATAGTTGTTCGGCTCGTCAAGTAATAACATATCGGAATCAGATAACAAAATTTTTGCAAGGTTCAGTCTTATTTTGTAACCGCCGGAAAATACCGACGGGTCTTTTTGTAAATCCTCTTTTAAAAAACCTAATCCGAACAAAACTTTTTCGGCTTTCCAAGCGTTATCGGTATCTTCTTTTGGAAGAACGGAAGAAACCTCATCAATAATCGTGTTGTATTTAAAATCCAAATGTTGTTTCAAATATCCGATCTTATAATTCTTGGGTATTTGAATTTCTCCGCTGTCATATTCGGCTTCGCCGGTTATCATTTTTAATAAAGTTGTTTTTCCGTAGCCGTTTCTTCCGACAAGTCCTACTTTTTCTCCCTTGCCTACATTAAAAGTTAAGTTATCAAAAAGAACTCTCGTTCCGTAAGATTTACATAAGTTATTTATAGTAATCATTTTTTCTTTTTATTATCCTTCACAAACTTTGTTATTCCCGAAGTTTGTTGTCGTGAATCTCGCCGTTTGCTGTTCATTGTACATTGTACATCATACATTGTACATTGCCGTTCTCAACTTTTCAACAATAAAATCGCTTTGTGATTTTATTATGCTGCAGCAAGCATTTCAATATAACCTCTTGTATCTGCTGTTGCCTGCAGCCTTCCCGTATCTATTCTGTCTTCTGATTTTGCCGCATTTTTATCTTCTAAAGGAGAGAACTCCCCTCTTATAAGTATAAATGAATTTATATGTAAGTCAATATTCTTTTTTGTTTGAGAAATCCTTCTTATTTTATTATTCAGTTTTTTATATCCGTTTAAAGTTTCGGCTATATCTTTTATATTAACATTATTTGCAACAAATATCAATTTTTTATCTTTGTTTTTTACTTGCCAAATAGTTTGTCCGTTTACTTTCAAGCCTGTATTTATTAAGTCTCTTGATTTAAAATCTTTTGTGTTTACCGCAATAAATATTTCCATATATTGATTTTGCGGCAAATTTTCGTGTTCGATATATTCGTTAACATACTCCATTTCTCTGTAGATAACATCAATTTTCTTTGATTTGCCGATATATTCTTTGCTTACTCCGTTAAGTAATAAGTGTTGTGTTCTGTTGAAAACTCTTATTGTTCTGTTTGTTAATATTTTTGCAACAGTAACAATTTTATTAAAAAATGACAATTCTTTTACTTCTTCTACGGATAAGTTAAAAACTTCCTTTATTTTACCTGCAGTGTCTTGTTCCAAAACCGATAACCTTTCTTCAATATCCGTACTGTGTTGTTTTTTAAATCCTTCTCTTATTTTAGGAAAGAATATTCCAAAAAGTATCTGCGGATATTCCAGTGCAGAAATTATTTCCTGCTGTTTGTTGAAATCTTTTATTCCGATAAAATTTAAAATTTTAATTCTGTAATCGGCACTTAACAAATGATTGAACTTGCAATAAGAAAGCAAATTAAGATATTCGTTTTTTTCGTAAAACGGTTTATTTGCAATTCCTGTTCTATCCACAATATCGAATATAACATCTTCCAAATAATCTTTATCAAAAAGAAAATCCTGTGTGTAGTTCGACAACAATTCTATAACAAAAAGTGACACAATTTCTTCTGTCGTAAAACCGGATTGGTTTTCCATTTCTGTTTTTATAATATTTATTATATCAAGAGCTTTTCTGTATAAAGAATTGTCTCTGTTATCGTAATAACGGGATAATGAAAAATTGACATTCTTTTTTATCTTATCAAAAATAATATAATATTTTTCGGGATAGTTGATTTTTATATAGTCAAGTATATCCCCCACAACCGAACTTTGTAATAAATATATATAGTCCGATATATTATAATAATCTTCCGCCGTAAACGTATTCTGTTTGGGAAATATTGCTACAATTTTATCCATTGCCGAAGAAACATCTTTTTCCGTCAATAAAGTGTCGGTATTATTCAATGTATCAATAAAAAATAATGAAGCCATAATTCTGTAATTAAAAGTTTGTTTTGACAGCAGCTTATCTTTTATAATATCTAAAATTTGTTCCTTCTTTTCCGGTTGTGCTAAAATTACGGATGATATAAATTCGTCAATCTCTTTCTGAGAACTTCTTGTTGTCCATCTGGTAAAAGAACTTTTTCTTTTATCTCTGTTTGATTTCCAATAAGACATAGGGACGGGAATTTCTTCTCTTAATGCATTAAGAATGTCAATATAATCTCTGAAATTATAATTTTTTATTTCATCAAAAAGATCCTTTATTAAAGAAAATGCCGATTTGTTATTGGAGAAAAATTTGTCGATTTTCATTCCGTCGCTTCGTGTAATTTGTCTTTTTTTATATAAGAGTTCGAAATATCTTGAAAATAAATCTTCTAAAATTTCCTTTTGTTTTTTTAGCGAGGATCTGTTTTTCATATAACTTTCTTCTTCAACATATTGCATAACGGTCTCTGCCAACTCCTGCCAATAAACGTCTTTTTGTAAAATTGTTTCCGAACGGGATTTTAATAAATTTATAAAACCTCTTGATGCTCGGTGTTCGTCCTGAAATATTTTGTTATCGCTTGCATCGTCAAACAAACCGTATAAAATGTTTCCGGTAGTATTTTTTTCTATTCCGACTTCAAAACCGAAACAGTTTGCGAAAACATCCGCAAAAAGTTCATGTATTGTCGTTTTTTCTTTGTTCGCTTCCGAATAAAAGTCATAAGTATAAAGAATATTATGACCTATTTCATGGGCAATTGTCAAAGGATGTGCCGATACAAAAAACATTCCCGCATTTGCAATACCTTTATTGCCGCTTTTGACAAATACGGATTTGGATATTTTCTCATATATTTTCTGTTTGTCTTTGTCTCTTTTTACAAAATAATCTTCCAACAGGAATATTCCGGTAGCAACCGCTCTTAAATCAAAGTTGTTTCGTATAAAAATATCTCTTTTTCTCATGTGATATTGCAGATATTCGATAAACTGTGCTTTTAAAGAATCTTCTATGGCTTCAGTCGCAGAAAAAGGATATCCCAATATTTTTATGTACATAAATGCCATAAGCTTATATTCAATGGCAACGGATTTTTTTCTTACTACTGAGAAAAGATACCTGCCGTTTTTTCTGTTTCTGATTATGTCAAGATATTTCTGTGAACCGTTTAATTTCCTTAAAATGTTTGTAGATGCCAATATTTTGTAAGCAGTCTCAACGCAAAATCTGTAAATATATATTAAAATATTATTGTTTATTGACGGAGTAAACAGTCCTGTTTTTATTTTGCTTCTATATTCGGATGTTACTGTTTGCTCGTAGTCATCTTCTTCCTGTTCGTTGATGTTTCTTTTTTCTTTCACTTGAGTTTCATCGGATTCTTCTCCGAGAATATCTTTTTCGTTTGAATCATACATCAGAATAATATCGTCCATATCTTTCTGTGTTAAAGGTGTTCTCAGTATTTCCGGACGGTAAAGAATTTTTGTGCTTACGGTATTGTCTTTTCCCAATATAAAATCGTATGTATTCGGATATACATAATGCGTAGCTTTAAATTTGCTTTTTAAACCTGTATCTCCCATTGAATTCATAAAAATATTTACAAGTTCCTGCAGTTGTTCCCCTCTTTTTGATATGACCAAAAGGTTGTTCTTTAAACGAGTAATATAAAATTTTTCTCCGTCGTTCAATTGCAGAGCGTCAACTATTTCTTGAGGAATTTTCATTTTCAGACTTTTGTTTAGTTTTGAATGGAATTGAACAAATCTTTTTTTAGGTTTTGTTTCAATAACTTTTTCTTCATCGGAGAAATCGTAAGGCGATTCTCTTCTTTGAAAAATTTCTCTAATCTTATCGGCAATTTTATTTAATCTGCCATATTCGTCGTTTGTTGTTTCCGTGTCGGTGTCTTTATCGATAACTTCTTCCCGTAATCCGCTTTTATATCCGTATCTTTCAAATAACAGCCTTTGCACTTCGGGTAAAAATGTAGAATATGCTTCTATTGATATTCCGTCAATATCGGTATCCGTTAATTTGGTGTTGATAATTTCGGGAATAATTCCGTCGGAGAAATAAATATTAAATTTAAATAATGCCAAAGATATGTTTTTTACAAGTGAATATATGTCGGGCGAAAAAATTGATTTAAAACCTTCGTTCGGGATAATTCGTAAAGTTGTTTTAAAAATTGCAGATATGTTGTATTTTATATTGTCGATTTGTTTTTGTTCGTCGAAAGGTATATCTTCGGTATCTATCGTAATTTCGGAATTGTTATCAAAATGAATTTTATATTCGGTCTCGTTTAGTTTTTCTATTTTTATGTTTAATATTTGTTCCAAATATTTTATGTTCTCCGCAGTTACTTCCGGTAAAAGTTCAAATGCGGATTTTACTATAAGTTCCTGCTGCTGTGCTGTCGGAGCCGATGCCGCAATTCTTAATGCTAATGCCTGCGAGAGCATTTTATCTTGAGTTTTTACATAGTCTTCATATTCGGTTTTAGCCGTATCGATTTCCGTTGTAATCTTAGGCATTATTGTTATATAGTTTATTTGTTTTGCCGTTAGCTCATCTTTAAGTTCCTGACTGTGAAACCCTCCTGCTACCACAACGATAACTTTAGCTGAGTTTTCTATTATTTTTTTTGTATCTCTGCCGTTAATGTCTTTTGATTGTACATTGTTTATTATACTTGGTACATTATTTGTAATTTTTTCTAAAAATATAAAGTTTCTTTTTTCGTTTATGCTGTAGTATGTGTTAATTAAATTAAAATCCGCTTCAATATTTTTGAGTCTGTCAATAACGCTGTATTTTGAATACAGACTTTTAAACGTATCAAAATTTTCTTCAAAATATTGCCATTGATAAGCAGTCAGTTCATAGTTTAAATATCTTTTAAAGTAATTAAAGAAATCCGCAATATAAGAAATTTCATATTCCGTATTGCTTTCGGAAAGAGATAGTCTTACGGCATTTATGAGTTTTTCTTCTTCTTTCAACAATTCCGTAGGATTGATTTTTTGTTTCAACTTTATATTTTTTACAAACTTATTAAGTTCGTCGTAATTGTTACATAAATTTATGTTTTTTTGTTCGCAGAATTTTGTTATAAAATCCGCTAATACGGAAACATCGGAAAAATTATCCGTATCGGATATCAGTTGTTTATATTGTCCGTATTGTAAATCTTTTTTTAGCATTACCAGAAAATTTTGTAATTGTGTCGAGAGTTTTTGGTAATTGATGTCCGAATATGTATCGGACATATTCAGATAATTTGATATATTCGGATAGTCGGCAACGAACAGCGGAAGTACATTTTCGAAAGTTTGTTTACTGTTGCTTTCTTTGGCATATTTCAAAAGTATTTTATAAAATACTTTTGAAATATGCCAAAGA
>CALGGE010000094.1 GCA_937916125.1 uncultured Elusimicrobia bacterium
GTTCTATGGTAGATTTTCCGTGTGCATATACTATGTGTAACGGTAAATTATTAAAGATAATAGAAACAAGATTGTCTGAAAATAAAGAAAACAAACAAGCTGCAACTGTAGTTAATGTTTCAAAATCAGGAATTGAAGTATGTACCGGAGATGGCTGTATTCTTATTACAAAGGTTAAGCCGGAAAGCAAAGGTGTTATGAGTGCTTATGATTTTGCTAACGGTGCTAAAATAAAAACAGATATGAAATTTGGAGAATAGTATGTTTCAAAGAGGTATAAGAGGTGCTATAACGGTTGATAATGATGATGCCGGTTCTTTAAAAGAAGTTCATGAATTTTCGACGACAAAAGATAAGGCGAAAGCTCTTGTTAAAGCTGCACTTGAACATGTGAAAATACTTGAAGATTTGGATTTTGAAGATATTGCGGTATCTCTTAAAGCGTCGGATGTTGCAACTACCGTTGAAGCATATAAACTGTTTGCGTCGAAGAGAAACTATCCTTTACATTTGGGAATTACCGAGGCAGGTTCAATATTCAGAGGAACAATAAAGTCTTCAGTAGGCTTAGGAGTAATGCTCGCTCAGGGAATAGGTGATACGATAAGGGTATCTCTTACGGCAAATCCCGTTGAGGAAGTACGTGCGGCTTATCAAATATTACAGGCTCTTGATTTAAGGACAACGGGTATGGAACTTATATCATGTCCGACATGTTCCAGAACAAAAGTGAATTTAATAAAAATCGTTAATGATTTGGAAATGGCATTGTCGAAAGTACAGAAAAAAAATATTAAAAAAAATGTAAAAATTGCCGTTATGGGTTGTGTCGTTAACGGACCGGGAGAAGCAAAAGATGCGGATTTTGGTATAGCCGGAGGAAATAAGGAAGGAATATTATTTAAAAAAGGTAAAATAATTTGTAAAATTCCCGAAAAAGATTGGGTAAATACTTTAGTTAAACTTTATAAGGAGAAAAAATAAAAATGGGCGAAATCTATTTAACCAGAGAAGGAAGAAATAATTTGTTGGCAGAGCTTGAACAGTTACAGAAAAGGAAACCGCAGATTCAGGACGAAATAGCAAGAGCAAGAGAACACGGAGATTTAAGAGAAAATGCCGAATATCATGCAGCCAAAGAAGCTCTTACCAATCTTATGCAACGTATTGCGGAAATTGATTCCAAACTTTCAAGAGCTCAGATTATCGAAGAATTAAATATTGATCCAAATAAAGTATTTATAGGAGTTAGGGTTACGATAAAAGATGAAGACGGTGATGAATACGAATATTCCATTGTCGATGAAGAAGAAGCTAATCCCAATCAGATGAAAATTTCAATCGGTTCACCTCTCGCTCAAGGGTTGTTGGGGCATTCCGTCGGAGATAAGGTGGATGTTGCTCTTCCTGCGGGAAATATGAAATTTGAAATTTTAAAAATAGAAAGGTAGGTTTTATTTTTAATAAGAAGTTACAAATATAAAAATAATAAATACCACAATATAACTGATAACCGAAAACAAAAGCCAAGAAATAAATTTCTTGTTGCTTTTGTTTTTTATGCGGAGAGGAAGAACAAGATTGTAAATTGTCATAAGTATAAAAGTAATAATATACGACGTGATAATTATTGATATAAATACCAATGCCGATGTAAAAAACAAATTTTCAAAAATTCCTATCAATAAAATCTGTTGATTTACAAAATAATATAAAATACATGAAAAAATAAAAAGTATCAAAAAAAATAAAATTTTTATATTGTAAAACATAATTAAAAATTCCCCAACATTTTTCTCAGTTCATGGACGGCTTTATCATTGCCGCAGTAAGCCGAAAGTTTCAAATGTTCCATAGCTTCTTTCATCATATTTAGTCTTTTATAAGATATGCCTATATAATAATTTGTTACGGATTCATGAGGCTCTATCTCAAGAGCTTTTTTATACCAAGGTATAGCCTCATCATATTTTTGCCGGAAAAAATATAAACTTCCTATCTTATAATAAGGATATACATATTCGGGTGCGACGCTGATGGCTTTTTTATAATACTGTTCCGCTTTATCAAAATCTTTTTCTATGGTGTATATTTCCGCGATATTACAATAAGAAGAAATATAGTTTTTATTGTTTTCTATTGCACGCGTATAATATTTCAGGGCATGTTTATAACGTTTTTCTTTGTAATATGTGTTTGCTATAAGTCCGTAAAATTCGTAAGAGTTATCAATATCTTCGAAGAGTGCTTTTCTGTACCACTTTCTTGCACGTTCAAATTCGTAATTCAGTTCGTATATCATTCCGAGAAGTTTGTAAGCATCTTTGTTTCCTGAATCAAGTTCCAAAGATTTTTTAATGTATTGTCTTGTCGATGAGAAATCGTTGTTTTTATATATATTTTGTGTCTTTAAAAAATGTGCGTATGCCAAAAGATAATACATGTCGCATGATGCAAGGTTAAGTTTTTCCATATTCAAAAGATGTTTTATTGCTTGGTCATAATAACCTGCTATTATCAAAGATTTTGCAACATTAATATAATTTCTTTCGTCCCTGCTCTTCATGGAAATAAGTTTTTTGTAATATCTTATTGCCTGAGAATAATTTTCGTCTTTTAAGTAATGTGCCGCTTTATATATGAAAGCGTCATCGGTATATTTATTGTTTTTGTTAATGTAATACAACGATGCACAGATGACGAATATTATCGTAATTGAAATGCTGGTAAAAGTATTTGTTTTAAACATATTTAATATTGTATCAAAATTTTTGACTTGATACAATAAAAAAATTTTGCTATAATATTGTCCGTTGTTTAAAACGGATATTTTTTTGGAGAGATGGCCGAGTTGGTTTATGGCACTAGTCTTGAAAACTAGCGTAGGGTTTCCCTACCGGGGGTTCGAATCCCTCTCTCTCCGCCAGAAATCGCGAAAGCGATTTTTTTAATTTGGATTTTATTTTTGTGAACGAGGCTAAAATGTTAGAATTGAAAAATATTTCTTTTAAAGCAAATGTTAACGGTCAGGAAAAAGAAATTTTAAAAGACATAAATTTAAAATTGGAAAACGATAAGTTTTATGTTGTTACCGGTCCTAACGGCAGCGGGAAATCCACGCTTGCCAAAATAATTGCAGGTATTCTTCTTCCGTCTTCGGGGAAAATATTTTTTGACGATTTCGATATAACGCATACGGGTATTACCGAACGTGCAAAAATGGGTTTGGGGTATGCATTTCAACAGCCCGTAAAATTTAAAGGTATGAAAGTTCACGATTTGTTGAACATTGCCGCCAAGAAAGAGCTTAGTGTCGAGCAGGCTTGCGGTTATTTGGGAGAAGTCGGACTTTGTGCTAAAAATTATATATCAAGAGAAGTTGACAATTCTCTCTCGGGCGGAGAACTTAAAAGAATAGAAATAGCGACTGTTCTTGCAAAAGAACCGAAATTTTCAATCTTTGACGAACCTGAGGCGGGTATAGATTTGTGGAGCTTTCAAAATTTGATAAAAGTTTTTAATTCGATGAGAATAAGTGTTCAAAAGGGAACGATTATAGTTATTTCTCATCAGGAAAGAATTTTAAATATTGCGGATAAAATAATAGTTGTTGCCGACGGAAGAGTAACTATGCAAGGTTCCGCGGAGACAATTCTTCCCGAGATAATGAAAAACGATACGCTTGCAAAACCTTGTTGTAAATTAAATATGGAGCAATAATTATGGAGATAAACGATATACAAAAAAGAATTTTGGCAGA
Source organism: uncultured Elusimicrobia bacterium (assembly GCA_937916125.1). Lineage (GTDB taxonomy): Bacteria > Elusimicrobiota > Endomicrobiia > Endomicrobiales > Endomicrobiaceae > Ruminimicrobiellum. The sequence goes on from CALGGE010000094.1 coordinate 3,761, forward strand.
AGTTGCGGATTTACATAAAATTCCTGCCGGAGCATATAATTTTAGAATTGACGGTAACCTTGCCGGAAGAAATACTACGGCAAATATCGATATACAAACAAAAAAAGATGTTTCGGGAATTGATATAAAAATAAAAGATTATACAAAAAATGAAAGTGTTCATATTCCCGTTGTTTTAAGCAATACGGGACATAAAGAGGTTGTATATAATGATTTTTATATCGGCGAAAATTGTGATGTCGTTATAGTTGCCGGCTGCGGAATAGATAATTGCGGCAGTCATGATTCTCGTCACGATGGCGTACACAGATTTTACGTCGGAAAAAATTCGAAAGTAAAATACGTCGAGAAGCATTACGGTTCGGGAACGGGTACAGGGAAAAGAATCCTTAATCCTGTTACCGAAGCTTATCTTGAAGAAGGCAGTACCATGGAAATGGATATGGTGCAGATTAAGGGCGTTGACAGTACCAACAGAATGACCGTTGCCAAACTTAAAGAAAAAGCTAAGCTTGTCGTCAGAGAACGTTTATTGACTCACGGGGAGCAAACTGCAGTGAGCGGATACAATATTTCTCTTGACGGGGCAGGTTCGGGAGCGGACGTAGTCTCAAGATCCGTTGCGAAAGAAAAATCTTATCAGAAGTTTGAAGTTAAACTTTCCGGTAATGCTCCGTGTAACGGGCATACCGAATGCGATTCCATAATTATGGACGAGGGAAAAATTTTAGCAATACCTTCTCTTGAAGCAAATAATATCGATGCTGCATTAATTCACGAAGCTGCCATAGGTAAGATTGCCGGTGAACAATTGATGAAATTGATGACATTGGGTCTTACCGAAAAGGAAGCGGAAGAAAAAATAATTTCCGGCTTTTTAAAATAAACCTTATAACGACCTTAATATTTGGACTATTCTTTATAAATATTTTTTAATTTTGTAAAATATCCGACATGGTATCTTGTTGAAAATAAAAAATAAAGGAGAAAGAAATGTTAAGTATTATATCAATTATCGCAGTAACTCTTACATCAATTATCGGATTAATAATTTATTTTGTACCAAGTATTGTTGCATTTAGAAGAGAAACGGTCAGCAGATGGGGAATATTTTTTGTGAATTTATTTTTCGGCTGGACACTTTTAATTTGGGTTGTTGCGTTGATTTGGGCATGCGAAGGGAGAAGATAAATAAATTATTGGCAATAATTGCACTTTTTACGACGATGAAAATAAGAAGAAATTTTTAATATTATGATAACGATTTATTTATCATTAGGTTCAAATATCGGAGACAGAAGAAAAAATATCGAAAAAGCTCTTTCCGAGTTAGAAAAAAATAATATAGAAAAAATAAGGATTTCTTCTTTTTATGAGACGGAACCGGTAGGACCTAAACAGAGAAATTTTTATAATATTGCAGGAAAATTCGGTACGAGTTTATCCCCGATTGAATTATTGAAAACTTTAAAGCAAATAGAAAAAAGACTCGGTAGAACTAAAACCTACAGGTGGGGTCCGAGAGTAATAGATATTGATATTTTGTTTTACGGCAACGAAATAATTAATACTAAAAGTTTGATTATCCCTCATAAAGAAATACAAAACAGAGCATTTGTCCTTATCCCCATGAAAGAAATTGCCCCGAAGTTTATCCATCCGAAAATTCATAAACAAATAATTACACTTTGTAAAGAAATAATATGATAAAGAATTCCGTTATTCAATATTTGAAAAGTTAATATTTTTTTTATATAATTTACGGTCAATAAAATGTTGTTTTGGAGGAAATATGTTAGAGAATATTAAGTTGATTGCAAGACGAATTAAAGAATTGAGAGAAATTTCCGATATGTCGATTGAATCTATGGCGAAAGCTCTTAATGTTGATGTGGAAAAATATATTAGGTACGAAAGCGGAGAATATGATATTCCGGTTAGCTTCTTGTATGCAATGGCAGGAAAATTCAATATTGAATTGACGGTATTATTGACTGGAGAAGAACCGAAACTTAAAAAATTAAGCATAGTAAGAAAAGATAAAGGACTTTCCATAGACAGAAGAAAAGAATATAAATATCAGGATTTGGCATACAATTTTATAAATAAAAAAGCAGAGTTCTTTATGGTAACGGTTGATCCGGAAAAAGAAGAAAAATCCGATATTCATAAATACGCTCATGCGGGACATGAATTTAATTATATTTTGGAAGGCCAGATGAAATTCTTCTACAAAGATCAGGAAATTATTTTAAATCCCGGAGACAGTATTTATTTTGATTCCGGAACGGAACACGCAATGTTTGCAATGGGCAATAAACAGCTTAAATTTTTAGCCTCAATATTAAACTAATTTGGAGAAAAAACAAAAATGTTAGAAAAATATATAACAACAAAACATTTTGACACTTACGAAGATTTTGTAAAAAATTTTAAGATAAATGTTCCCGATAATTTTAATTTCGGGTTTGATATCGTTGACGGATGGGCAGAACGGGAACCGAACAAAAAGGCTCTTGTATGGTGCGATGATAAGGGCGAAGAAAAAACTTTTACCTTTGAAGATATAAAAAAATACACGAATAAAACCGCTAATTTTTTTAAGAGAATCGGTATAAAAAAAGGTGATACGGTTCTTCTTATATTAAAAAGAAGATTTGAATTTTGGTTTTCCGTGGTTGCTCTTCATAAAATAGGAGCAATAGGAATACCTGCCACGCATTTATTAACGGAAAAAGATATTGTTTACAGATGTAATGCAGCAAGTGTTAAAATGGCTGTAGTTGTGGATGCTCACGGACTTGTTGATGTTGTAAATAATTCTCAACCTAAAGCACCTTCGTTGAAATATAAAGTTTGTGTTAATTCCAAAGGAGCAGACGGTTGGTATAATTTTACGGAAGAAATAGAAAAAGAATCCGATGTTTTTGAAAGACCGAAAGGTGCCGATGCAACTGCAAATCATGATAATATGTTGTTGTATTTTACGTCCGGTACTACAGGAATGCCGAAAATGGTTACGCATGATTTTACTTATCCGTTGGGGCTTTTAATCGTCGGACAATGGCATAATCTTCAAGAGAACGGTTTACATATAACCGTTGCCGATACGGGCTGGGCTAAAGCTGCCTGGGGTAAAATTTATGCTCAGTGGATAACAGGAACTGCCGTGTTTGTTTATGATTTTGACAAATTTACACCGAAAGATATTTTGGAACAAATTTCCAAACATAAAGTAACTTCTTTCTGTGCACCTCCGACGATATACAGATATTTAATAAAAGAAGATTTGCCGAGTTATGATTTATCAAATTTAAAATATTGTACGATAGCCGGCGAACCGCTTGATGCGGAAATGTATAATAATTGGAAAAAGATTACAGGAATAAGATTAATGGAATCTTACGGACAGACAGAGCTTGTTTCAATTATCGGAAATTTCCCGATGATGACGCCTAAGCCCGGCTCAATAGGAAAACCTGCACCGTATTATGATATAGATATTGTTGATGACGAATATAAATCCTGCGAGTTCGGTGAGGTTGGACAGATAGTGGTTCGTCTGCACGGAGAAAAACCGGCAGGTCTTTTTAACGGATACTATAAAGATCCCGACCTTACAAAACAGGTTATGCACGACGGATTATATTTTACCGGTGATACCGCGTACAGAGATGAAGACGGATATATTTGGTTTGTGGGAAGAGTTGATGATGTTATAAAAAGCTCCGGTTACAGAATAGGACCTTTCGAAGTGGAAAGTGCATTGCTGGAACATCCTGCCGTTTTGGAATGTGCAATAACTGCCGTTCCCGATCCGGACAGAGGACAAATAGTAAAAGCAACGGTTGTTTTGGCAAAAGGTTTTAAGGCAAGTGACGACTTAAAAAAAGAATTACAGAACCACGTAAAAAGAGTTACTGCTCCTTATAAGTATCCGAGAATTGTTGAGTTTGTTGACGAACTTCCGAAAACAATCAGCGGAAAAATAAGAAGAGTTCAAATAAGAGAAGCCGATAAACAAAAATAATTTTATTGTTTTTTATCGTATTTATAGTCTTCGAATGTTATATTAACGACAATTTTTTATTGACAAAAAAAGATAAAATGTTTAAAATACTTAAGCCGATATTTTTCTTATCGGCTGACTGCGCCCATAGCTCAATTGGATAGAGCGTTTGACTACGAATCAAAAGGTTAGAGGTTCAACTCCTCTTGGGCGCGAGTAAAATTTGATAACGACAGTTGAAGAGTTGAAAAGTTGAAGAGTTGAGAACGACAATGTACAATGTTTGATGTACAATGTACAATGAACGACAACGGCAAACGGCAACGACAAACAACGACAGTTGAAAGGTTTTTGGAAAAGAATTTAAAAAAATAAAAAAGAATATAAAGGTGGAATAAAATGAAAGAAAAAGTTGAAGCTGTTTTAAACAAAGTAAGACCTTCTCTTCTTGCAGATGGAGGAAATGTTGAATTGGTGGATGTTACCGCCGACAATATTGTTCATGTAAAATTGGTTGGCCATTGTGCCGGATGTCCTATGGCAACAATGACATTGCAGATGGGAATAAAGAAGGCTATTATGGAAGAACTTCCCGAGATAAAGGACGTTGTATCCATATAAAATGAAAGTCGGTATTTTATCTGATACACACAATAATATTGATAAAATATTAAAGGCAATAAAATTTTTTAATCTCCGACAGACAGAATTTGTTCTGCATGCCGGAGATTTTTCCTATCCGCAAGCTGCAAAATATTTCGAAAAATTAAACTGTCCGTTTATGGCTGTTTTCGGTAATAACGATTTTGCCGTTTACGAATTAAAAAAAGTTATGGACCCTTTCGGAAGTATTTTTGAACCGCCTTATGAATTTGTTTTGGACGGGAAAGATTTTTTAATGACGCATCGTTTTTATACGCCGTCAAAAAAATATGATTATATTATCTGCGGTCATACGCACAGACCTTTGATATTGAAAACATATAACGGACTGGTAATAAATCCCGGAGAGACTACGGGAACAAGATACGGCAGAAGTACGGTGGCAATATTGGAAACAAATACCAATCATGCTGAGATTTTTGATTTAGATTAAAAATATATTATGAACCAAAAAGAAAAAAATCCGTTTTTATCAACAAGCTTATCAAGTTTATTATTTAAATTTTCCGCACCTGCCGTGGCAGGTATGGTAGCTAATGCATTGTATAATATAATCGCAAGGCTTCTTGTGGGAAATGAAGTCGGTCCGCTCGGTATAGCAGGTATAACCGTTACATTTCCCATAACAATTATTTTTATGGCGTTCAGTGCTTTTATCGGTGTCGGAGGCAATGCTTTATTTTCAATTGCTTTAGGCAAGAAAGAATATGATAGAGCCGAAAATATTATGGGCAATACGACTATTCTTCTTGTTGTCGTATCTTTTGTCGTTGCCGTTTTTTCTTATTTATTTTTAGATAAATTGCTGGTTGTTTTCGGTGCAAGCGAAGACGTATTGCCGTACGCCAAAGAATATATGAATATAGCGACAATAGGTTTTACTCTGTGGTCGGTAGGTGCAGGTATGAACCATTTTATAAGATCAAGCGGTCATCCGAAAATTGCTCTTATGACGCAGATTATAGGAAATGTTGTAAATATTATCGTCGGACCGCTTTTTATTTATGTGCTTCATTGGGGAATGACGGGGGCTGCTCTTGCAGGTATATTCGGGCAGGTATCGAGTTTTGTTTGGATATTTTTATTTTTCTTCGGAGCAAAAAGCACGTACAAAATCAGAATTAAATATTTCGTTTTAAAAAGCGATATTGTTTTTGCCGCTTTTGCAATAGGAATATCTCAGCTTGTTTTTCAATTATCGTCGTGTTTCTTAAATTTGATTTTAAATCGTTCTTTAGTTCATTATGGGGGAGATACGGCTCTTGCCGCAATCGGTATCGTGATGGCGATAAATTCCCTGATAATGTTTACGATATTCGGAATATCGCAGGGTACTCAGCCTTTGGTAGGTTATAATTACGGAGCAAGACATTTTGCTACGGCGATACAAACAACGAAAATGGCTATTCGCTGGAGCAGTATTATTTTGATAATAGGTTTCATTATTACGGAAATTTTTGCCGTTCCGATAGTAAGATTATTTAATTCTACCGACGAAAATTTGATAGCCATATCGGCACGCGGATTGAGATTTGTTAATTTTATGTTGCCTGTGATTTCTTTACATATTTTCGGAAGTACATATTTTCAGGCGATAAACAAACCTGTTCAGGCAACCATATTAAGTTTGGCAAGACAGGTTTTGTTGTTGATACCTTTTGTACTGATACTTCCGTTGTTTTTCGGCCTTGACGGCGTATTTTTGGCTACTACGTTTGCGGATTTCTTTGCGTGTCTGATATCTGCCGTTTTGTTGTATTTTTATTTTAAAAAATATAATCAAACGCTTTTGTTCCCTAAAAAAAAAGTTGCCATTTAAAAAAGTATATGCTATAATATTTTGCACAGATAATTTTGATGTTAAATTAAAAAATATAAGAACCTTATATTGGAGGTCATCTTGATTTTTGAATGTAAGAATAAAAGTAATAAAGGGTTTACGCTTATTGAGCTTATGGTAATAATTGTTATCGTCGGTATTTTGTCTCTCGTCGGACAGATTGTTTTTAAAAGTTATACAAAACAGGCTGTGTTGACCGAGGGACGTTCTTTGATGTCCACTATTCTTACAGCTCAGAAAAATTATTATGTTGAATATTCAAACGTTTATAAAAGAACTTCCACATGGAATGACTGGACTATTGAAGATGTTGTACTTGATATAGATGCCAGCAGTTGCAAATATTTTACCGCATTTACGGTAAGTAATAAAGATGAGGGTTCTTCTACGGAATTTGTTGCATACGCACCTATTCCCCAAAAGGCTTATAAAGACGGGAAAACTATGTTGAGAATGGGATTCAATATGAAAAAAGGATATGTTACCGTTTCAGATCCCGAGTATTTACAGATCGGTTGATAAATTTTTAAGGTGCAACAAATGGGTAAGTTTACTAAAATTAATATTTCAAATAAATTTGAGTTGGCAAACAATTTGTCGTTAAGTATAATAGCCGGTCCGTGTGTTATAGAAAATAAGAAAGAAACTTTTGATTTGGCAAAAAAATTAAAAGAAATTTGTTTGGAAAAAGAAATAAATTTTGTTTTTAAAGCTTCCTACGATAAGGCGAACAGATCTTCCGCGGATTCTTACAGAGGACCGGGAATAGATGAAGGCTTGGAGATTTTGTCGGAGATAAAAGAAAAATTAAATGTTCCTGTTCTTACCGACGTACATAAAATAAACGATGTTGAAAAAGTTGCTAAGGTTGTAGATATTATACAAATACCGGCTTTTTTGTGCAGACAGACTGATTTGGTTGTAGAGTGTGCAAAAAGCGGTGTTCCCGTCAATGTAAAAAAAGGCCAGTTCATGGCACCTGAGGATATGCTTCAGGTAATAAATAAGATAAAAAGATTTAATAACAAAATTTCTCTCACGGAAAGAGGTGTAAGTTTCGGGTACAGAAACCTTATTGTCGATTACAGATCTTTAGAAATAATGAAGATGTTCGGATATCCCGTGATTTTTGATGCCACACACAGCGTACAGAGGCCGGGGGGCTTAGGCAACAAAAGCGGAGGCGACAGACAGTTTGTTCCTACCCTTGCGAAAGCCGCAACGGCGGTGGGAGTGGCTGCACTTTTTATGGAAGTACATAAAAATCCCGATAAGGCTCTCTCCGATGGGGCAAACAGTGTGGATTTGAAAATGTTCAAAACGATGATTAATCAGATTGTAAAAATTGATAAGCTTATTAAGGATTTTTAGGTGTTGTGATGGCTAAGAAAGAAAAAGAACATGAGTATAAAAATACTTGGATGCCTTCGCTAAAATGGCTTTTAAGAGTACTGGCAATAATATATATTTTTATAATTATTGCCTTTTTTGCTTTTAATTATATGTTAAAGCCGTATATGAGAGATATTCCGAAAGAATTAACACCGTGGATACAGGGAAACGCCGCAACGTCGGAAGATTAGCACCATTTCACACTATCAACTCTTCAAATATTTAACTATGTTCGTCATGCGAATTTGAAGAAAGGCAATGGCACAGAAGCAGATGGAGATAAAACAATGAAGAAATATGCAAAACAAATAATGACCGCAGCATCAAAAATAAAATTAATTGCTACCGATATAGATGGAGTATTAACCGCAGGAGAAATAATTATCCTTGAGAGCGGCGAAGAAGTAAAACTGTGGAATGTTAAAGACAGACAGGGCTTAAACCTTTTAAAGAAAAATCTTCCCGAAGTAAAGATTGCATGGATCAGCGGCAGAAAATCAAAACAATTGGAACTTAGAGCAAAAGAACAGAAAATAGATTTTCTGGTTCAGGAATGTAAAGATAAAGTTAAATCTCTTATAGAAATAGCAAATAAACTTAAAATAAGTTTTGACGAAATAGCATATATCGGCGATGATATTATAGATTTGGGTGCTTTAAAAGCAACAGGTCTTTCCGTATGCCCCAAAGATGCCGTTTTTGAAGTTAAAAAAGTTTCAAGGTGTATTTCTCAGTATGACGGCGGAAGAGGCGTTTTTAGAGAGGTTTGCGAGATTGTATTAAAAGCCAAGAAAGTTTGGGATGATATAATAAACAGACAATAAATTATTAATTATGAAAAAATTCAGAAGAAAATGTTATTTTTATGCGGCATGGTTATTTTCAAAATTAGTTTTAATTTTGCCGTATTCTTTTTCCGTAAAGTTTTTGGCACCCTGTATAGGTAAGGTTGCTTATTATGTCATTTTTGACGCAAGAAATAAAGCTAAAAAACATTTAACGATGTGTTTTCCCGAAAAATCGGAAAAAGAAGTATCCGAAATAATCAAAACGGTTTTTGTTTATGAAGCCAAAAACTTTTTTGAGATGTTAAATTTTCCAAAGATGAGTGAACGGTTTTTTAATTCCGTTGCCTGTATGGATGATGCACAAAAAGATATTTATAACAGAATGCTTGCAAAAAAGAAAGGATTGTTGGTTTTAAGCGGGCATTGCGGAAATTGGGAAATGTTGGCTGCTGGCGTGGCAAAACATTTCCCCGTAAATGTTATAGCCAAAAAAATTTATATTGACGAGCTTAACGATATGCTTGTTAATTACAGAAATATGATGAAAGAAAAAGTTATTTTAAGATCGGAACTTTCTTCCGCAAGAAAAATGATTAAAGCTTTAAGAAATAATGAAGTTATAGCGATGCTTATCGATCAGGATACTTCCGTTCAAAGTGTTTTTGTTCCTTTCTTCGGTATGCCGGCATCAACCCCGTTAGGGTTGGCGTCTTTGGCATTAAAAACCGGAACGCCCGTCATTATGAGTGTGGATAAGAGATTGCCCGGAGATAAACATCAGTTTGTTATCAGTGATGAAATAGTTCCGCCCGAGACTACCGGCGATTTTGATACCGATGTTGTAAACTTTACGGCAAAACTTACAAAATATCTTGAAGATTTTATAAAAGAAAATCCTGAACAGTGGGTATGGTTTCATGAAAGATGGAAAACTAAACAGAAATAAGTTTTTTTTAAATTGTTTGTTTGTAATATGTTCCTTTATGTTGTTTTCGTGTAATATTCATGAAAATACCGAAGAGACTGCTGTCGGTGCAAAAAATGAACAGACTATAGAAAAATTTGTTATAACCGAAACTAAAGACGGAAAAATAAAAACCATCCTTGAATCCGATTTTGCCGTTATTGACGAAGATAATAAAATTGCAACTCTTACGGAACCTAAAGTAAAATTTTATGACGACGGGAAATATCAGTCAACTCTTATTGCGGACAGAGGAAAAGTTGATATGGATACAAATAATATAAAAGCACTCGGCAAATGTATTGTGGATACCGTTAATAACGAACATTTGGAAACTACGGACGTAACTTACGATGCAAATAAAAAAATGATATTTTCCGACGGTGATATCAAAATAACAAGGGAAGACGGTGTTATTTACGGTAAAGGTTTTGAATCCGATACGGATTTGCAAAATATCATCATAAAAAATGAAAGGATTATAATTGACTAAGTGAATAAACAATTTTTTTTGATATTACTTATTTTATCGTGCGTATTTTTATTTCCTTTTCATTCTTTTTCCGCAGAACAAAAAGAGAAAACGGAAATTACCGGCGATAAAATGGAAATAAAAAATAAAGGTAAGGTTTCGGTTTTTAAAGGTAATGCGAAAGTTGTCAGGGGAAACTATAATATTACTGCCGATGAGATGAAATATTACAAAGATAAAGATGAGATTGATGCAAAAGGTAAAGTTAAATTTTATGTAAAAAATAACGACGGAAGTATAATAAAAGCAAAATCTTCAAAAGCCAAATATAACACCAAAAATATGAGCGGAAAAATGTGGGCGGGAAAGCCTATGGTGGAATATTTTGTTAAAGGTTCTACAAATACCGTAGTTCTTTATATGGACAAACTTTATTTAAGAGAAAATTTTGAATCGGCAAAAGCCGTGGGTCATGTTAAAATTATTTCTTCGTCGGGAACAATAACGGCGGATAATGCGGTGCTTAACAAAAATAAAAATTCTTTGTTCTTGACCAAAGAAAAAAATAAGCCGAATGTTGATGTTTGGCAGAAGGGGAAAAAGGCAAATTTTAAAGCTGATGAAATTTCTCTTTTGTATAATGACAAAACTATTAAAATGAATAAAAATGTCGAAGGAAAAATTATTTTTGATAATTTAGAGGTGGAACAATGATACTTTCCGCAAAATCTTTATATAAAAAATATAAACACAGAATGGTTGTTAATTCCATAAGCATAAAAGTTTCTCAGGGGGAAATAGTCGGGCTTTTAGGTCCTAACGGTGCAGGCAAAACTACCACATTTTATATGACCGTAGGTTTGATAGAACCGTATGACGGAAATGTTTATTTGGATAATAAAGATATTACAAATGCTCCAATGTATGAAAGAGCAAGAGCTGGGATAGGATATCTTCCTCAGGAAAGTTCTATTTTCAGAGGGCTTACCGTCGAAGATAATTTAATGGCAATAGCACAGATGTTGCCCATATCAAAAAAACAGCAACAGGAAAAAGTAGATTCTCTTTTGGAAGATTTCGGTCTTACGCGTTTGAGGAAACAGCTCAGTACCACTCTGTCCGGGGGGGAAAAAAGAAGATGTGAAATAGCAAGAGCTTTGGTTAATGATCCGAAGTTTTTGTTGCTTGACGAGCCTTTTGTAGGTATAGATCCTATAACCGTTTCCGATATACAGGGAATAATTGCAAGGCTTAAAGAAAGAGGGTTGGGTATTCTTATTACCGACCATAATGTCAGAGAAACACTTGAAATTATAGACAGAGCTTATATTGTTTGCGAGGGGAAAGTTCTTCTTGAAGGGAGTGCCACCGATTTAATAAACAGCGAGGAAGCAAGAAAAGTTTATCTCGGAGACAACTTTAAGTTATAAAATTTTAGAGCAATTTTATAACAATGTACAATAAACTATTATGATTATGTCAAAAAATCAAATAATAATTATTTCAGGAGCAACAGCGGTAGGAAAAACTGCTGTTGCTGTTGATTTGTGTAAAAAAATTAACGGAGAAATAATTTCTGCCGATTCCCGTCAGGTTTATAAATACCTTGATATAGGAACAAATAAAGAGGGAAAACTTGTTGACGGAATCAGATATTTAGACGGAATACCTCAGTATTTAACCGATATTATAAACCCCGATCAAAAATATAATGCCGGGAATTTTGAAACCGATGCACACAGATATGTGGAGATTATTCTAAAGAAAAATAAAGTCCCCGTGATAGTAGGGGGAACCGGTTTGTACATAAAGGCTTTTTTGTACGGGCTGGATGATCTTCCGGACGCCGACGAGAATATAAGAAAAGAACTGAAACAAATTATAAAAGAAAAAGGTCTTGATTACTTATATGAACTTCTGTATAAAGCGGATAAATTGTCTGCAAATAAAAATAAAGGAAATCCTCAGAGACTTATCAGAGCTTACGAAATATATAAAATTACGGGCATACCGATGTCTGATTTAATAAGACAAAATGCGAATAAAAAAACACATTCCGTACGGTTCAGACACATTGTTATTATGAGAGAGAGGGGAGAATTGTATTCGAGAATCAACAAACGATGTGAAGATATGCTAAACGGCGGAATGATTGAAGAAACAAAGAAAGTTTTGGATATGGGGTACGACAACGGTTGTTACGGGCTTACCGGCGTGGGATATAAACATATTATTCAATATTTAAATAATAAAATATCCAAAAAAGAACTTATAAATTTGTTTGCTCAAGATACACGCCGATACGCCAAACGTCAAATCACATGGTTTAACCGCCAACAATCCGTTGAAGTTATAAACATCAACGATATACAAAAATTTATTTTGTAGCTTTTTGCGGTGTTCTGTTTTTTAAAAATTTTTCTACTTCTTTATGTTCATCGTCGGAAAAACTCTTCGCAACTTCATAAGCCGTTAATCCGTCTTTATTAACAAGAGTTGTATCGGCTTTTAATTTAATCAATGTTTTTACTGTTTCTATATTACCTGCTTCTGCTGCATAAATAAGAGGAGTATTTCCTTTTTTATCGGCAGTATTTATATTCGCGTTGTGACCTTTAATTAAATCCGTCATTATTTTTATATATCCTGCTTTTGTTGCATATATTAAAGCGGTAGAGTCATCTTTATCGGCAATTGTTACATCGATATAATTGTTCAATAAAAGATTTATTATATCAAAATTTCCTGCCTCAATTGCCAAAATAAGTGCAGTTTTACCGTCGGCATTTGTAGAGTTGATTATTTCTTTGTCCAGCTTTACGAGAAATGAAATTGCATTTAAATTTGAGTCTTCCGTTGCAAGAATAAGAGCATTCTTACCGTCTTTATTTTTCTGTAAAATATTTATTCCTTTTTTTGCAAGATACTCTGCTTTGTCAATATCATTTTCAATTATGGCTACCATAAAAGCATTGTATCCGTCAATATTTGTATCATTTATGTTTATTCCTTTGTCTATCAGATATTCCGTTATCCCGGTGCCGTTATTCTTAAAATTGTGAATGTAATCATAATATTCACGGTCGTCGGAAAAATCGGCTTTAATATCACAAATAACATTTTTTACGACGTCCGTATATATATAAGATGATGCGGAAGCTATTAAAGCGTTGTTCATGTTGTTGTCTTTGGAATTAATATCGATTTTCAAGTCTTCGACCAAATATTTTAATGTATCCGAATTTCCGAGACATGCACAGGCTATAAACGGGGAAACTCCGGCTGAATTTGTATTGTTAGGGTTTGCTCCCAAGGATGCCAAATATTTAACAATTTCTTTATTTCCGCTGCGTGCAGCGAGGAAAAAAGCCGAAATCTTGTAGTTGTTCTCAATATTTATGTCAGCACCTTTTTTTATAAAGGCTTTTACCATGTCCAAATTGTTATTTTTTGCGGCATACATAAGTGCCGTATTCCCGTTGTTATTCTGTATATTTACGTCGGTTTTTTTACTTAAAAGAATATCGGCAACCTGTTTGTTTCCAACCATTGTTGCGTACATTAACGGAGTATTGCCAAGTGAGGTTTGAAGATTAACCTGTTCTTTGCTTTTGGCAAGTTTTTTTACGGCGGGGATATCTCCGTTTTTTATTGCCAAAAAGATGTTTTCCGTAGCATTTTCCTGATTAAAATCTTCCGCACATAAATTTTTTGGGCTAACAATGACAAAACATACCAATAATAAAACACAGCAAAAATTTCTTTTGACTAAATTCATAACCAAATCCTTTTAAATTAAAATTTTCCGACAGGATTAATTATATAATTATTTTATCATTTAGTCAAAACATTTTTTTATTAAATTTTTTCAAAAAATTTT
>CALGGE010000095.1 GCA_937916125.1 uncultured Elusimicrobia bacterium
GAGCAACATATTCCGCAGGAAACACCGGCGGTGAAGAATCCCACACGCTTACCATCGCCGAAATGCCTCGCCATAATCATACAACCCAATGGAAAAATTATAACGGAGGAAGCGGTTCGGGACTTGTTGATCCGGTGAATCCCGGAACTGGAGATTTTTTTATTCCGACTTCTTATGTCGGCGAATCTCAACCTCATAACAATATGCCCCCTTATTACGCTCTGTGTTATATCATGAAAAAATAGCTATGTATCAAGATTTTAAAACAAAAGTATTATTCATATTTTTTATCACATTATTAACAATATTATTTTTTGATATAGGAAGGGTTTTTTTACTTATTCACTATAATAATATTTTTAATTTAGATACTCTTCAAATAGTTAAATCTTTCTTATTATCTATAAGGTTTGATTTATCTGCGATGATAACGTTTTATTGTCTTCCTTTTGCCTTGATGTTTCTGCCCGTAAAATCAATAAAATATTATAAATTTCTCATATCAATTATATATTTAATGTTTTTTATCATGACATTAATAATGATTGGTGATTTAATTTATTTTCAAGAATCAAAAGCCCATATTACCGAAGAATTGTTTTTAGCTTTAAACGATATAAGGTTTATTATAAATTATGCCGTAAAACAATATTGGTTATTATTATTGTTATTAATTTTATTTTTTTATTTGATTTGTTTAGTATCGATAAAGATATTCGAAAAAAACATTTCTTATAAAAAAATTTCCGGTTTAAAAAATTCAGGGATACTTTTGGTTTTAATCGGTGCATTATTTATTGCGATAAGAGGAAATGTTTCCGGTATGCCGATAGGAACGATTGACATATATAAATTAACTACAAATATTCAGGAAGTTAATTTAACTTTAAACGGTGTATTTACAGGTATTCATACTTTTATTAAGGATAAAAATATTTTACAAAATAGTATAAATTCGGATTCGGCATATAAAAATATACGGGATTTGTTGTTGTCTGAAAATGAAAAATTTGTTGACGACAATTATCCTTTAATGCGAAAAATAACAAAACAAAATTTTAAACAAAAATATAATGTATGCATAATTTTGCTGGAAAGCTGGAATTTTAAGTATATAGACTCACTAAATAATACGAAATACGGGATAACTCCCTGTTTCGATAATATTGTTAAAGAAAGTATTGTCTTTAATAATGCTTATGCCGTAGGAACAAGAAGTATGTTCGGGTTATATTCCATTTTTGCAGGCTTGCCGCTAATACCAGGTTTTATTGCGGAAAATTCAAGTTATACTTACGGGTTGGAATTGAAAAATTTATTTTCCATAGCAGATATTTTTAATCAAAACAGTTATTATACCGCGTATATGCAAACATCGCCGGTGGATTCAAATAAATTTTTTGGGATAATGGCAAAAACAAATTTCAGAATGAAAGAAACTTATTCGGAAGAAGAAATACCGAATTATATGCAATACAAAGAAAAAGCTTTTTACGGATATGATTATGATTTGTTTATGTTTATGAATGATAGAATATTAAAATTAAAAAAAGACGAACCTTTTTTTATATTGGCATTTACCGGAACAACTCATGTACCTTTTGTAAAAACTACAGACGAATTTGAAAAATATCCTCGAACTACCGATGAAAATAAATATTTGAATTCTTTATATTTTGCAGATTATTCAATAGGAAAATTAATTGAAAAAGCTAAAGAAAATAAATGGTTTGACGATACAATTTTTATATTTTTGGCAGACCATGTTTCCAATACAATAGAAAACGGGAACAGTTTGAAAGATAAGTTTCATATTCCGTTTGTGATTTATGCACCAAAAATATTTAAACCTCAACAAATAGACTATGTTGTTTCTCAAATGGATATAATACCGACATTAGCACATTTATTCGGAGAAAATATTGAATTTACATCTTTAGGGACAAACGCTTTGGACGAAAAAGCAAATCATTGTGCGTTTATATGCGAGGGGAATTATATTGATATTATCGACGACAAAAATGCTATGAGACATAACAGGCAAAATATTTTAGAAACAAATGTTGATGAACAATCAGATAATTATACGGATTTGGAGACGAAAGTTTTGTCTTTTGATAAGGTTGTCTCGGATGCATTCAAACACAACAAATGGTTTAAATAAAAATGTATCAGGATTTTAAAATTAAAGGAAAGTTTTTAGTATCAATATTTTTTGTCACACTGTTTTGTTATCTGATATTCAGATTTTCAGTATTATATTTTTATAATGATGTTTTTTCTTCATTAAGTTCTATAGATATATTTTACTCTTTTTTATACGGAATAAGATTTGACATTTCAATAATATCACTGTTATATATGCCTTTCTTTTTATTGTTTTTGTTGCCGGTAAAATCAAAAAAATATTACGATTTTATAATATTTACAATATTACTGATTTTCGGGATACAGATTATTCTATTAATTTCGGATTTTATTTATTTCCCTGAAGCCAAAAGACATATTGCGGACGAATTATCCAATATTTGGAACGAAAAAATGTTTATCGTTGATTTTATCATTGATAAATATTTATTTTTATGTTTATTAATTATAATTTTATTTATATTAACGAATATATTTATAATAAAAAATTTTAATAACAAAATAAAATTTTCAAAAACAGGTGTCCCAAAAAATATAATAGTATTTTTGTCGATTTTTGCAGTTATGTTTTTGATGTTCAGAGGAAAATTTAACGGCAAACCGTTAAATATAACAGATATTTATCAAATATCTAACAGCATCCCTCAGGCAACATTATCTTTAAACCCGGTATTTACATCCGTGCATACTTTAAGAAAAAAACAAACGGCTTTCATAAACAATTTTCCTTCAGAAAAAGCATTTAAATGTTCTAAAGAGCTATTAATTTCTACGGACGAAATATTTGTTGATGATAAATATCCTTTAGTTAGAAAAATAAAAAACAATAATAAAGAAAACAATTACAATGTTTTTGTCGTCTTGCTTGAAAGTTGGTCGCCTAAATATATAGACGGATATTCGCATAACAATTTTAAAGTTACTCCGAATATGGATAAAATTATTTCAGATTCAATAGTTTTTACAAATGCATATTCTGCAGGAGTAAGGAGTATTTTTGGAATTTCGGCTACTTTTGCCGGAGTATCTTTAGTTCCCGGGTTGCCGCATTTTGCATACGGGTTGGAATTGAATAATATATTCTCTATTTCTGATATTTTTGATAAAAATTTATATTATACGGCTTTTATGCAGTCGTCAGAAAGGAACTCTTATCAACTATGTAATATTGCAAAAAATATATTTCATACGGAAGCATCTTTCGGTAAAGAAGATATGCCCAATCTTATGAAATATACAGGCAAACATCATTTTGGGTATGATTACGACTTATTGATGTTTTCTGCACAAAAAGCAACGGAACAATTTAAAAAAAATAAAAAGTTTTTTATATTTAATTTTACGGGAACTACTCACACGCCATTTAACAGCACAACTACCGAATTTGAGAAATATCCGAGAACAACAGAAGAAAATAAATATTTGAACACTCTTTTTTATTCCGATTACTCGATAGGGAAATTAATTGAAAAAGCCAAACAAGACGGTTGGTTTGATGATACGGTTTTTATATTTTTGGCAGACCATAATTTAAATACTATTACCAAAACAGATGATTTAAAAGAAAAATTTCGTATTCCGTTTGTGATTTATGCACCAAAAATATTTAAACCTCAACAAATAGATTATGTTGTTTCTCAGATGGATGTTATTCCAACAATATGTCACATATTAAATACAAAAAAATCTTTTGTTTCTTTAGGTAAAAATGCGTTAGACAAAAATACTCGGCATTTTGCGTTTATGACGGAAGGGACAAATTTAACAATAATTTATGACGATAATTATTATATGAAGCACAACAGACAAAAAGTTTTGGAAACAAATACAAAAGAAAACTCTCAAGAATATAAAAACATGGAAGAAGCTATACTGTCTTTGGATAAATCAACTACGGAAGCTTTTAAACATAATATTTGGTATAAATAAAATTTTTTCTTTATTTGTTACTTTTTTCAAGTTTTGTTATTTTTTCCAAAATTAAATCTATTTTCGTTTTCATATCTATAATCATCTTTCTATCTATGTTGTTATTTATATCAAAATCATCACTTTCTATAAAATAATTTAGAGGTACTTGAAGAGCATCTGCTATCTTTTTGATATTTTCTATTTTAGGATTTCTTGTGCCGTTAAACCAGTTGGAAATTACACTTCTCGGAACACCAAGTTTGTCTGCCAAACTTGATTGATTCAACCCTTTATCAAGCATAGTCTTTTTAATTTTATTTACAGTTTTCTTGTTTATCATTTAATAATCCTCTATAAAATTTTAAATTACAAAACAAAATATCTCTTGACTTTTGTATTCAAATGTATTAAAATATTATACATAAGTTAAACATAGCTTCTTAAAAAACTAATAAACATTAAGCCGGGCGAGTTATAACAAAATAGCTTGAAATATCAGAATACAACATAGCAGTATTCTCGAATAAAGATAAATTTCGACAATATATTTTTATCTCTCGGCTTATTATAGCAAAAAACAGTTTAAAAGAAAAGGAGAAAATAAAAATTGCCAAAG
>CALGGE010000096.1 GCA_937916125.1 uncultured Elusimicrobia bacterium
TTGAAAACGGCAATGTACAATGTATGATGTACAATGTACAATGAACGGCAACGACGACAACGACGACAACGACGACAACGACGACAACGACGACAACGGCAGTTGAAGAGTTTGACGGGAATGACAGAGGATGGGAAGAGTGGTAAAAAAATTATTGTTAATATTAATTTCGGTTATATTTATAAGCGGTAGTGTTTTCTCGGCGGAGACTTTCAAATGGAGAACGTTGAAAGGGGATTTGCCGTCGAAGGAAGACCTTGTTTTCGGCGTGTATTGGAAGTTTGTCAGAGTGGGAACCGGAACGCTTGAAATACGCGGTTTTGAAGAAATAAACGGAAGAACCGCCTATCACATTTATTCCGAAGCAAAATCCGCTCCGTTTTTTGATACGTTTTTTAAAGTAAGAGACGTCAATCAATCTTGGATGGATGTGGAAAGTTTATGTTCGCTGAGATACTTAATAAATATTTCCGAGGGCGGTTGGAAAAAATATGAACAGCTTGACTTCGACCATAAGAATGAAAAATATACTTTGGACGACGACGGAACATTGAAGTACGGCGATACCGTCCGCTGGGTGCAGGATGTAATATCCTCGTTATATTTTTTCAGAACGTTGGATTTGGAAGTAGGGAAAGAATACGTTTTTGACGCACATTCCGGTAAAGATACGTGGCCTTTGAAAACAAAAGTGTTGGGAAAAGAAAAAGTAAAAGTTAAAGCGGGAACTTTCGATTGTTTGATATTGCAACCGTCAATAAGAGAAGACGCGGGAATTTTTAAAGCAAAAGGCAAACTGAAAGTATGGGTTACCGACGACGATAAGAAAATGCCCGTGAAAATGAAATCGAAAATCCCGGTCGGGTCTATATCTGCAGAACTGGAAAAATATTAAAATTTGCCTGAGTATTTTTCAAAATAAAATAAATTTTTCGGCTGTTTGGTTTATCAGCTAAAATAAGAGAGGTAAGAATGAAGAAATTATCAGTAATATCGGTTTTGTCATTTTTCGTTGCATTTGTTTTGTCGATACCGTGTTATGCTGCGGAAAGTAAAAATGGTACATCTTTGTTCACTGCTGTTAAAAATTATCAGGTAAATACGGTAAAAAGTCTTATAAATAAGGGTGCTAACGTTAATGCAGCCGATATAAAAGGGAACACGCCTTTAATTTATGCCGTGCAGACGGGTGCCGCAGATATAGTTAAAGTTTTGCTTAATGCCGGTGCAAAAGTTAATCAAAAAAATAATGAAGGCAATTCCGCTATGGACTGTGCCGCAGAGTATGCCACCGACGCCAATTTGGAAATTATTAAGATACTTGAAAGGGCGGGCGGAAGAATAAGCCCCAATTCATCGGCCGTTCTTAACGGATTGAGAAAAGCAATTACGGGCGATAATGTGGTTTTTGCCAAAAAGCTTCTCGATAAGGGTGCAAACGTCAATGCCAAAATAGATAAAAAAATGACTTTTTTGTTTCTTGCCGCTACGGGAAATAATCCCGATATGGTAAGCGTATTGTTGGATGCCGGCGCAAATGTCAATGTGGGTATGGACGATATAGGTACTCCTTTATGTGCAGCCATTATAGGTAATATGAACGGACAGGATTATTCTTCTTCGGAGTTTAATGAAAACAGTTTGAAAATAGCAAGAATGTTGATAGATTCGGGAGCAAACGTTAATTTGGGAAGCAAAAACGATAATTTAACGCCTTTATATTGGGCTTGTGCGGAAAGAAGTTGCAGTCCGGAAATGGTTATATTGCTTTTGGAATCCGGTGCGGATATAAACAAAGCGTCGGTAGATAATAAAAGTTTATTTGAGCTTACGAAAACTTCCGAAGAAAACAAAATAAATATAAATAAATACAGCCAAGTAATGAGAATATTAAAGAATCCGAAAATTTTTACTAATAAACATTAATGAACAAATTGTGGATAAGCCTATAAAAAAGTATATGTTTTATGTAGTAAATTCAGTAAAATAATTTAAAAAAGTATTGTAAAATCAAGTAGTTTTTGTATAAGACATACAAAACGATATAAAAGGGTATAAGTGTGATTAACTTGTGGATAAGTTAATAACACAATTAAGAAAAATGCTATGGACACAAAGATTGAATTGACTAAGGAATTTAAGAATGCACTTAAATTCCTTACATTAAAAACGGAAAATGTTTTTGTTACGGGTAAAGCAGGTACCGGTAAAACTACTTTTCTGCGTTATTTCGTTTCGGAGTACTGCAAACCGTTAAGGAAAAACTATGTGGTATTGGCACCGACGGGCGTGGCGGCTCTTAATGCCGGCGGGGAAACAATCCATCATTTTTTTCAATTTAAACCGGATGTAACTATCGATAAAATACCGAAATTGAAATCTTCGGATAAAAAATATCCCATATACAAGAATTTGGAACTTATTATAATAGACGAAGTTTCAATGTTAAGGGCAGACCTGCTTGACTGTATAGATCAATTTTTAAGGTTGAACGGACCGGAGCTTGACAGGCCGTTTGGCGGTGTGCAGATACTATTTGTGGGCGATTTATTACAGCTTGCTCCCGTGGTACAGAAAGAAGAAGAGGAATTATTTAAAACATACTATGAAACGCCTTATTTTCTCAGTGCCAAATGTATGCAGGAAACTTTCTGCTATATTGTTGAACTTCAGAAAATTTATCGTCAAACAAATGCACGTTTTATTTCGATTCTTAATTCCATCAGGGACAACTCTTTATCAGAGCCTAATCTTTCAAGAATAAACAACGGTTGCGACAGAAAATTTGAAAAAAACAATCCCCCCATAACGTTAACTACCACCAACAGGTTGGCGACATTTTATAACAATAAAAATTTGAATATGATACGCGGAGTGGAGTACACGTTTAATGCCGTAACGGAAAATATAGAAAATGTAAATTTATCGTCTTTTCCTGCGGAATACGAACTGAAAGTAAAAGTGGGTGCAAGAGTAATGATGCTTAACAATGATTCCAACAAGCGTTGGGTTAACGGTTCTATCGGCGTGATTGAAGAGATAAATTTATTTCCCGGTACTAAAGACCAGTACTTAATATATGTAAGGTTTCCCAACGGAAAGATTGAGGTTGTTGATCAGTATAAATGGGAAATTACAAGGTATAAATGGAACCCTGCCAAACAGGCTATCGAAACGGAATCAATCGGTTCATTTTCTCAATATCCCATGAAGCTTGCTTGGGCAATTACCATACATAAAAGTCAGGGGAAAACTTTTGAAAATATTATGATAGATTTAGGATATGACGGGGCGTTTGCTCCCGGGCAATTATACGTTGCTTTAAGCAGATGTACAAGGTTGGAAGGTATCGGGTTAAGGAGTTCCGTTTCCATGGCGGATGTTATTGTGGATTCCCGTGTGGCTGATTTATATGCGAAAAGGAAGAAGCTTAACGAAGAGATTCGCCTAAGGAGAAGATTTTAAATTTCTTCTTGACTTTAAACGGTTTTTTATACTATAATAATATATGTAGTTGGGGTTATATTATAAAACTTAATATTGAATGTTTTTGGATGTTCTACGAGAGGTAGAACCACTTTTGTGAAAACAAAGGTAGCAGCGACTCCAAAAACAGTCGTCTAAAGATATGTGGAAATAAATCAGAAGCTATGTTGATTTATTTCTATGATTGAACTTTCCCCTTTATCCGGGGAAAGTTGACGGCTGGGTTAAGATGGTCGCTGCTATCTAACTCAGCCGATTTTTATTTTGTTCCGCACAAAATTCTCTCCTTTTGTAAAATCCAAAAAGAAAAATTACGTAGCGGTGTTTCAGGCTCTTTGAAGAAATTTTACTTTTTTTCGTGCAGTTGA
>CALGGE010000097.1 GCA_937916125.1 uncultured Elusimicrobia bacterium
TAATTGAGACTAATTACCTCAATTTTTTATTCCAAGTGTTCTTTGCTCTTCGGAGCATTGAACCACGGCTGTTTGTTTTGCATACTTCTAACTCTGCAGAATAACACAGCCGTTTTATTTTGCCTACCGAAATCCGTCAAGCAGTTCCCTTTTAAAAATCTAAAAACAAATATCAAATAAAAATAAATTGCTAAGAAAACAAAAAATTTTAAAAATTGTTTTGCTCGTGCTAAATAAACAGAAAGATACCATAAAACAAATAGAAAAACTTTATTCTGGAGAATAGAAATGAAAAAATTAACATTTGAAGAAGTCAAGCAAGTTGCTTTAGAAATATTAATTTATTTTCACAAATTTTGTGAAGAAAATAATTTGACTTATTATTTGGCTTACGGAACATTACTTGGTGCAGTTCGTCATAAAGGCTTCATCCCTTGGGATGATGATATTGATGTCTATATGCCAAGAAATGATTATGAAAAATTTTTAAAATTGTTTGATAAGAATAACTCAAACAGAGATATAAAACTTGTTTCAATATATAAAGATGAATTTTATCTGCCTTTTTTGAAATTAATAAATAATCAAACCATAGTTAATGAAAATATTATCTATAAAATTCAAATTGGAATTTGGATAGATATTTTCCCGTTAGACAATATGTCTAATGATTATAAAAAAGCTCTTTTTTTACATAAAAAAGCAAGAAGAGTTATGTTTTTAGCAGATCATAAAAGATTTAAATTTAATGTTTCAGGAAATCTTTTTCAAAAATTGAAAAATATA
The DNA here is from genome assembly GCA_937916125.1 of uncultured Elusimicrobia bacterium. Taxonomy (GTDB): domain Bacteria; phylum Elusimicrobiota; class Endomicrobiia; order Endomicrobiales; family Endomicrobiaceae; genus Ruminimicrobiellum. The sequence goes on from CALGGE010000097.1 coordinate 787, forward strand.
ATTCATAAATTAATACAGAAATTAATCTTTTTTGTTCCACTTAAATATTTATTAATAAAAATCGACACTATTTCAAAGACGTATATGGAAAAAGAAATGACAAAATATATTGGACACGTTAATGATGTAAAAGTTGAAATATATGAAAGCATTTTGTTTCAATCAAAAATATTACTTGATTTTGAAGGACACAAATTTTGGGCACCGAAAGAATATGACAAAATTTTAACACAATATTTCGGTGATTATATGAAATTACCACCGGAAAATGAAAGAATTTCACATAAAATAGAAGCTTATTGGAAAGAATAGTAAATATTTGAGGTAAAAATGATAAGTAAAATAAATAAATTATGTACGGGTTGTGGATCGTGTTTAAATGTATGTCCGGTTTGTGCTATTTCTTTTTCCTATGAACAAAATAATTTTTATCAACCTGTTGTTGACGAACAAAAATGTATTAGATGTAATAAATGCATAAGTGTATGTCCTGCTATTAATTATAAATCTTCAAATACAAATATTCCTAAAACTTATGCAATTTCTGCAAATGATGATATTAGGAGAAAAAGCACTTCAGGTGGTGCATTTGGTGTTATTGCAGAATATATTTTAAATAATGGTGGCTATATATGTGGAGCCGCTTGGGATAAATATTGGAATGTAAAACACATTATTATAAACGACATTAAAGACTTAGATAAATTAAGATTTTCAAAATATGTTCAAAGCTATATAGGTTTTTGTTTTAAAGAAATAAAAAATTTGTTAGATAAAAATAAAATAGTTTTATTTTCAGGGACACCTTGCCAAAACGCAGGGTTGCTTTCTTTTTTGGGAAAAAATTATGATAATCTATATACGATAGATTTACTATGTCATGGCAATCCTGCTCCAAAAATATGGCACGAGTATTTAAAAGAAAATTATGATATTAATCAAATAACAAATATAAATTTTAGAAGCAAAAAATTGGGCTGGGTCCAAGGATGCTCACATTGGCAATATAATTCGGATATTGCTTTTATTGAAACAAACAATAAAGACAGAAAGTGTATAGGTGTATATTATGAAGCTTTTTTAAAACATATTTTATCAAATGAAAGTTGTATTGATTGTAAATATAAATATATCCCAAGACCGGCAGATTTTACTTTAGGCGATTTTTGGAGTTTTAATAAATATGATTCAAAGTTAAATGATGGAAAAGGATTAAGCATTGTTTGTTTAAATAATGAAAAAGCAAAAAAACTTTTTGATAAAATAAAAAATAATTTTAGATTAATTAAACAAATAAATTTACACAAAAAATGGCAACATTTGGAAATAACAAATAGACCAAGAAAAAATATTCAAAGAGAAAAGTTTTTTAATCAATATAATAAAAATCATAAAGTCACTAAAAGTTTAAATGCTATGTTACAAAAACATTATGATATAGGTTTATTAAGCTTTTTTAACGGCTTAAATTATGGCTCTGCATTGGTTGCATATTCTGTATATAAAATTATTGAAGATTTAGGGTATTCGGTATTAATGATAAATAAAAAATGGTGTGGAGCAGAATTAAATAAGACAAATAAATCTTTCCAATTTGCATTAAAACATTATGACAATATTTCAAAAGTTTATAATCATAAAGATGACCACAGAGAACTTAATAATTTAGTTGATACTTTTGTTGTTGGCGGTGATACATTGTGGTGGTGGAGTGATGTTTCTTTTACAGAAAATTATTTTTGGTTGGATTTTGCTCAATCAAATAAAAAGAAAATATCTTTTTGCACAAGCATGGCACAAGATAATATAGACCATCCTTTAGAAAAAAGAAATACTTTTAAATATTTATATTCAAGATTTGATGCTATATCGGTAAGAGATAGTTCTGCTGTAGATAATTTAAAAAATATTTATAATGTTTCAGCAAAATTGTTATTGGATCCAACTTTAATTGCAAATAAAGAAATATTTGAAGATTTGGTAAAAGAATCAAAAAAAACAGATAAAAAATATCTTGTGGCATATATACTTGATACAACATTGGAAAAAGTTAAAGCAATAAAATATCTTGCCGATAAACTAAAGTTGAAATTAGTTTTTATTCCGGGTATGTATTATCATTACTCTCGCGATAAAAAGAAATCAAAAAATCATAAAAACATATTAATTGAAGATTTTGTTTACTATTTTAAAAATGCAGATTTTGTAGTTACAGATAGTTTCCACGGGACGTGTTTTTCTATCATTTTTGAGAAACAATTTTTGTCAATTTATAATAATAAAAGAGGAAGTGCAAGATATAAAGTTTTTGAAGAATTTAATTTAAAAGACAAATTTATAAACAATTATAATCAAATTTATACTAAAGAAGATTTTATTAAATCTATTAATTATAAAGAAATAAAAAAATATTTGGCTGCTAAAAGCGATGAGGCAAAAAATTGGTTAAAACAAACATTGGATAATCCAAATGTTAAAACAAAAGATGATTTGTTTTATGATTATATAATTGATTTAAAACAAAGTTTATATCAGAAAAGCAACATAAAAAAAGAAAATAAAAATTTAAAATTTTATTTAAGAAAAGTTTATAGGAAAGGTAAGGCAATTGTTAACAGATATAAAATAAACAAAATAATCGAAAAATAAATATGTCAATAAAAACACAAGCAATAAAAGGAACGGCTTGGAGTGCAATAGAAAAATTTGCACTATTGGGAGTTCAATTCATATTACAAATAATTTTAGCAAGGCTACTTACACCGGCAGATTACGGGATAGTAGCTATGCTGGCTATTTTTATTGCACTGTCAAATACATTTATAGATTGTGGTTTTTCTTCATTTTTAATTCAAAACCAAAAAAGAACGGAAATCGATTTTTCAACAGCTTTTTATTTTAATATTGGAGCTTCTTTAATATGTTATGGAATATTATTTTTTGCAGCTCCATACATTGCTGTTTTTTATAACATGCCTATTCTCACAAAGGTTACAAGAGTTTTAACATTAAGTTTACCAATATCTGCAATAGCTGCAGTAAATAGAGCAAAATTACAGATAAATATAGATTTTAAAACCCAAATGAAATCGACTTTCACTTCTGTTATATTGTCAGGAATAATAGGAATATATTTGGCATATAATGGTTTTGGAGTATGGGCATTAGTTGCACAAATGGTATTAAATTCTATGTTTAATACTATTTTATTATTTATTTTAGTTAGATGGTTCCCTTCTGAAAAATTTTCATTAGATTCTTTTAAAAGAATGTATAGTTTCGGAATAAAATTATTATTTTCCAGTTTATTAGATACATTTTATTTTAATATATACCCTATGATACTCGGTAAATTTTATTCCGCACATAATTTAGGGATTTTCTCAAGGGCATATCATTTTGCAGTTATGCCCACAAATATTTTTATAGGAATATTCAGTAGAGTTATTTTTCCATTACTTAGTAAAGTAAATGATGATTTAAATAAAATGGTTCAAATTCACAGGAAGTATTTAAGATTAACTACTGCAATTTTCGTACCGATAGTTTTGGTATTATGTGCTATTGCACATCCTTTAATAATTATATTAATAGGCGAAAAATGGATAGATTCAATACCATTACTTCAAATACTTTGTTTTGCATGTATATTTGACACAGTAATAAATGTAAATACTCAAGCATTACTTGCTAAAGGTTGCACAAATTTAGTGTTAAAAATGAATATTGTAAAGAAAATTTTTGCTTTTATTATTCTGTTTAGTTCCATTAAATTTGGATTGATTGTTGTATGTTTAGGTAAAGTTTTATATGAACAGGTATCAACTATTATTACTGTTTATTATGCCAAAAAAGTTTTAAACATTGGTTATTTTAAACAAATTAAAGATATTTTACCAATATGTCTTGTTTCAATAATAAGTGTTAGTTTTGCCTATATAGTAACTTTCTTAAATATCAATAATTTTCTGCAATTAATTATAGCAGTACCTGTAGCAACTATTGTTTATATTCTATTAGCTTATATTTTTAAATTTGAAATTATAACAGAAGCTATAAATTTATTTAATGTTTTAAAAAATAAATTTTTACAAAAAAATAAAGAAGGTTTTATATGAAAAAATTTTATAATTTTGCAGTTGGTCCCGTAACAATAGACGAAGATATATTAAAAATAGGAGCAGAACAAATTCCTTATTTTAGAACTGAAGAATTTTCTTGTTTAATAAAAGAAAATGAGCAACTTGTTTTGAAAGCATTAAATGCACCTAAAAATTCAAGAGTTGTTTTTATAACCGGTTCCGGAACAGCTTCAATGGAAGCTGCTGTAGTAAATATCTTTAATTTTAATGATAAAGTTTTAGTAGTAAAAGGCGGTAGTTTTGGAGCAAGGTTTTCACAATTGTGTGATATATATAATATTTCTCATACTGATATTAATTTAGAAATGGGGCATCAAATAACCGAACAGGATTTACAACCATTTGAAAATAAAGGATATACAGGTTTCTTGGTTAATATAAATGAAACATCTACCGGTGTATTGTATAACCACAAACTTATAACTGATTTTTGTAAAAGGAATAAATTAAAACTTGTGGTAGATGCAATAAGTTCTTTCCTTGCTGATAAATTTAATATGGAAGAAATGAATGCTTGTGCTGTTATAGCAGGTTCACAAAAAGCAATGGCATTACACCCGGGACTTTCTTTTATTGCACTAAATGAACAAGGAATAGAAATAGTAAAAGAAAATAAAAAGAATGGTTTTATAAAAACATTATATTTTGATTTGGAAAATGCTTTATTAAATGGAGAAAGAGGGCAAACTCCGTTTACTCCTGCAGTATCTATATTGATTCAATTAAATAAACAATTCAATAAACTTAATAAAGAAGGTTTTGACAAAATTATTGAAAGAACAAATAATATTGCAACAGATTTTAGAAACAGAATTAAAAACTTTCCTTTTAAAATAACTTCGCAATCTTTATCAAATGCAGTTACACCATTAAGCCCATTAGACAAAAATGTTTCTGCACATAAAATATTTGAAATATTAAAAGATGAGTATAACATTTTTGTTTGCCCGAACGGTGGAGAATATAAAAATATTTTATTTAGGGTAGGGCATATAGGAAGTTTAACAATAAAAGATAACGATGTTTTGTTTGAAGCATTAAATGACTTATTAAAAAGAAAAATAATTTAATTATGGAGAAAAATAAATGAAAGCATTGCTTTTAGCAGGCGGAATAGGAAGTAGAATAAGCAGGCATTTAGGGGGAAAACCAAAATGTACTGTATCTTTAGGAAAGGAAAGTTTAATTGAATACACAATAAAATTATTGCATAAGAAAGGAATAAATGAAATTGCTTTAACTTTAGGATATAAAGCAAATGTAATAATGAATGTTTTAAAACCTTTTGAACAAAGTTGTAATATAAAATATTATTTTAATCCGTTTTTTGATGTAACAAACAGTATCGCATCGGCATGGTTTGCAAAAGATTTTTTTAAAAAAGAAGATACCATTATTATGAACGGAGATGTGTTTTTAGAAGAAAGTTTATTGGATAATATATTATCCGAACAGAAAAATCCGGTATTATTTTCGGATGAAACAAGAAAAGAAACAGCAGATTATAAATTCAAATATACAAATAATATATTAGAAAAATACGGAAAAGAATTAACGGGAGATGATATAACAGGTGAATATGTAGGGATAGCAAAGTTAAAAGCAAATTTTATTCCTGTTTTTTTAAAGAATATGGAAGAAATGATAAAAACACAAAAACATAATGTTTGGTGGGAAAATATTTTGTATTCTTTAAGCGATAAACAACCAATTTATGTTCAAGATGTAAAAGGAAAATTCTGGGCAGAAGTTGATTATATTGAAGATTATGAAAGAATTATAAATTTTGTTAAAAAATGATAAATGCAACCGAACATCATTGCTTATTCCAAGATGATACAAATTACATAGAAAACATTTTTAAGTTTAATTGTTAATTAAATTTTATATTTGAATTTGTCAAAAAATTTTTTGTTATAAAATTATGCCGACAAGTTAATAAAAGGTTTAAGCAAAGGTGCTTAAGGATTGCAGTTGAATCTTTAAGCACCTTTTCTGCGTTAGTTTTTTCCTAAATATAACATTTACAAATATTCAATAAAAGTTTTTCATAAATTTATATAAAACTTGATTTATTTTTACTTTTATATTATAATTATAAAAAAAGGAGGTTTTATGATAGAAAGACCATTATATTTAAATCGTTTAAACGCTTGGAAAGACAGTGATATGATAAAAGTAATTACCGGTGTCCGCAGGTGCGGAAAATCTTCTTTAATGACAAGTTTTGCGGACAAATTGATAGAAAGCGGTGTTAGTAAAAATTGCATAATTCAAATAAATTTTGAAGATATGCTTTATGACGATATGGATTATAAATCTCTTCATAATATAATTTTAAAACAAGCAGATAAAAACAAAAATAAAAAAACATATATTTTTCTTGACGAAATACAGAAAATAGATAAGTGGGAAAAAACTTTAGCATCTTTAAGGTTAAAAAAGAATATAGATTTATATATAACAGGTTCCAATGCATATTTACTTTCGGGAGAACTTGCAACATTACTTTCCGGAAGATATATTGAAATAAAAATGTTACCGTTATCATTCAAAGAATTTTTAACCTTTTATACTTTTCCGGAAGGAACAACAATAAATAAAAAATTTAACACATATATGAGTTTAGGCGGAATGCCGTCTTTAAAGGATTGTAATTTTGACGAGAAGAAAATCAATGAAAATTTAGACGGAATTTATAATACCGTTTTAGTAAAAGATATTTTTTCAAGAACAAATGTAAAGGACACACAAACAATACAAAAAATACTTATGTTTATGGCAGATAATATAGCAAACAGAACAAGTATTAACAGTATAACAAATACATTGTATAGTGGTAAAAGAATTACAAGCAAAAACAATAATATGATAGAAAATTATATAAGTCTTTTTGAGAAAGCATTTATTTTTTATAAAGTTCAAAGATATGATATTAAAGGCAAAGATTTGTTAAATAGTCTTGAGAAATATTATATAGTTGACAGCGGACTTAGAAAGCACATATTGGGAAGATTATCCGATACGGGAAGAGTGATTGAAAATATAGTTTATTTTGAACTTTTAAGACGGGGTTATAAAGTATCAACAGGAAAAATTGATAACAATGAAGTAGATTTTGTTGTTTATAATGATAACGAAAAGTTTTATATACAAGTTTGTAAAGATATGGAAAAAGATACAACTAAAGATCGTGAAATAGAATCTTTAAACAAGATAAAAGATAGTTTTCCTAAAATTTTATTAACAACAAATGAATTGGAAGTTCAAACGACAAAAGAAGGAATTCAAATAATAAGTTTAACTGATTGGTTATTGCAATAAACAAATTTAATTTATACATTCTACATTGTAAATTTGTTGTTTAAAAGTATAAAACTGTAAATTTGACAAAAGAAAAATTTTATTGTATAATCGTTGCATAATAATTAAATATTGATTTAGCAAAGGTGCTTAAGGATGAAAATCTTTAAGCACCTTTTTTTAGAAAAAAATAACGACGAGATTCCCGACAGAAACATTCGGGAATGACAGACGAAACGGCAACGACAGTTGAAGAGTTGAACAGTTGAATAGTTGAAAAGTTGAAGAGTTTTAACGACAGTTGAAAAGTTGAAAAAATCGCAAAGCGATTTTAGAGACCTTAAGAGTAGTTCAAGGAGAAATAAATATGTGTGGAATTTTTGGTATTGAAAATATAGACAACGCCTCAATGTTTGCCTTTGTAGGGTTGTTAACATTACAACATAGAGGGGAAGAATCTGCAGGAATAACATCCAATAACGACGGCATAAACTACATTACACACAAATCTATGGGGCTTGTTTCGCAAATATTTAAAGAAAAAATATTAAATACGTTAACAGGTAAAGTTTGTATAGGGCATGTACGCTATTCCACACATTCGGAAAGCACATTACTAAATGCACAGCCGTTTGTTTTTAATTGTATTCACGGTAACATTGCAGTTGCTCATAACGGAAATATTACAAACTGTGAAACATTAAAAAAAGAACTTGCGCAAAGCGGTTCAATATTTAATCATACATCAGATACCGAAATAGTTGCTCATTTAGTTGCAAAGAGCAAGGGCTTTTCCGCAGGAGAATTGATAAAAAATTCAGTTTCAAAATTGGAAGGAGCATACTCTTTAATATTTATTATCGGCAACAAACTTGTAGGAGTTAGAGATCCGTTCGGCTTTAGACCGCTTGTTTTAGGAAAGAACGGGGATTCTTATATCCTTGCTTCGGAAACCTCTGCAATAGATGCTGCAGGGGGAAGTTTTATAAGAAATGTTAATCCGGGCGAAGTGATTGTAATAGAAAACGGTAAAATAACAGAAGATATTTATCTCGATAAAAAAGAGAAAGAAAAATTTTGTATTTTTGAACAGGTTTATTTTTCAAGACCTGACAGTGTGTTATGCAACAAAAGTGTTAAAAATGCAAGAGTACAAATGGGGAAATATCTTGCCAAACAAATGAAAGATATAAAAGCCGATATTGTTGTTCCCGTTCCCGATACAGGAATATTTTCTGCACAAGGTTTTTCGGAAGAATCGGGAATAAAATTTCAAACAGGATTTATAAGAAACCATTATGTAGGCAGAAGCTTTATAAAACCGTCACAGAAAATGAGAGAAGTAACGGCAAGATTAAAACTTTTTCCGATAAAAGATGTTATTGACGGTAAAAGAATTGTTCTTATAGACGATTCTTTGGTAAGGGGAACAACGGCACAAAAAATTGTTAAAATTTTAAGAGATGTAGGAGCAAAAGAAATACATTTTGCATTATCTTGCCCACCGGTAATATCACCGTGTTTTTACGGCATAGATACACCGAACAAAGATAAACTTATATCGGCAATGAAAAGTAATGAAGAAATAAAAGAATTTTTAAATGTTGACAGTCTAACATTTCTTGATATTAACAATATGAAAAAAGCTTGTTGCACCGATGAACACGATACAACTAAATTCTGTTGTGCTTGTTTCGACGGGGTTTATCCTTCAAAAATCACAGATAAATAGAAAACTATTTATCTGTAATTTTTAGCAAAACGGATTTACCTTTTAAATTTTAACTTCGTATTTGGCTCAATCGAGTACTAAAAAAATAAATCCGTTTTATATCTAACGACAAAGATAACGGCGAAACGACAACGATAAAAAACTTGAAAACTCTTTGAGAGTGAAGAATAAGGAAACTCAAAATCTTAACGTTTTTTACTACAACAACACATCTTCATTCAGTATAAAATCCTTATATTTTAAATAGTGTTAGAAAATAGAGAAAACTCTTTTGGACTTAAAGTAAAATCTTTTTGTCCTTTGGAAGAAGTTTCAAATAATATTTTGTTTAAAATACTGCTCAATATACTCTTCAAACCTCTTACCCCCGTATTGTTTTTTATGGCTTGTTCAGCAACATATTCTATTGTTTCATCAAGAATATTTAAATTTATACCTGCTTCTGTAAATACTTGTTTATATTGAGTTATAACATTGTTTTGGCTTTCTGTTAAAATTTTTATTAAATCTTGTTTTGTTAAAGGTTCAATTTTACCTTGCTTTGTTTCTTGTTCATTAAATAATTCTTCCATTTGTTTGTCCTCCTGGAAATTATAAGTTTTTTATCATTTTACAAATACAGTGCGACAACATTATGTCTGTTTGGTAATATTTATAAAGAAATTCTTTTGCGACATAGTGTTGTCTATATGCTTTTGTAAAATACTGGTAAATGTTATTTGTTAAGGAGAATATTATGAATAAATCCATAGAAAAATTAACAAAAAAAGAACTTGAAAATTTAACTAAAGAACAAGCTTTTGATTATGCAAAAAAACTTGGTTTTAAAAATGTTCCAAAAATAATTACTGATAGAATAGCAATGTATCCGTATTGGTCTTATTCATATGCAAGAGAGATTCTTATGAATAAAGAATTACCATTTACCAAAATAGATTTAGTTAAATTGCCGCAAAATATTTTAAATACGATTAAAAATTCAGGTTTGTATAACATAACAGTTTTACAAAAAAGAAATATTTTTAGCTTTAAATTTAAAGATGAAATTGACCCCGGTAAATATTACAAAGTAAATGTAAATAAATGCCCCGATGAACTCAATGCGGAAATCATGGAAAAAATTTTTGAAGAGGAAAACCCTCATGTTTGGTTTAATTTATGGACTGATTTTCCGAATTTTGTTCCGTTTGATTTTACCGTAAATAACAAAAAATATTTGTGTGTATGTGAATATATGTATGAATATGAGTATATGGATATTGTAATAACCGAATATACAGAACCTAAAATACAATCTTTCAGTATGAAAGAAATAGAACAAAAGTTAGGTGAAAACCATTTACATAATATGTTTTTTGAGCATAGTGCAAAAATAATAACAGATAATAAATCTGAAAGAGTATCTCATTGGATAAAAGAATTATGGCTGTATTGCGGATGGATACAATACGATAGAATAAAACCCGACAACAAACCTATAAGTTACGATTTAATGCGACAATACTTTTTCGGTGGATGGGGACACAATTATGATTTTTTCAAAAGAGATTTATATGAAGCTTATACTGAAATAAAGAAAACAAAATCGAATATAGAAGATAAAAGTGATAACAGGTTAGCTTTTGTAAAATTTAAAGTATTTATAAGAAAAACAATGCAGTTATTATCTAAACAACAATTAACCGAAGAAGAACTAACAAATTTAGCAAAACAATATTTAATTTAAAAGGAGAATAAAATGGAAAGTAAAATTAAAGAAAAAGTGCTTTGGTACAAAGGTTATAATTATTTCATTAAAGGGGATTATTATAAAGCAAAGGAAGTTTATAACGAAGTAATAAATAAAGAACATGATGAATACGGATATTTATTAATGGGGATATTAAATAAAAAATTAAATAAATATGATGATGCGATTAAAAATTTTAATATGTATATCAAACTTTCTGATAATAAAAGCAAAGGTTATGGCTATAGAGGTTTAACTAAACTAAAAATGGCTTTAGATAAACAAAGATTCGAGGCAAAAACAGTTGAGGAAGCTATTACAAATGCTACAGTATCACTTGGAATTACGAGTGATGAATTAGATTACGAAGTAATTGAAAAGGGAAGTAGTGGATTCCTTGGACTAAATTCAAAAAATGCTGTAATTAGTGTATGGAAGAAAGCTGATGCTATTAAAGAAGAAGAGGCTAAGAAGGCAGAGGATGCTAAATTAGAAGCAGAAGCTGAGGCTGAGAAGAAAGAAGCAGAAAAAGTAGCAGAAAAAGAAGTAAGTGAAGGTAAAGCCGTAAAAAATGCAGAAAGTACCGTTCAAGAATCTCAACAGAATCTGAATAACTCTGTCAATGAAAACAGTGATTCTTTGGATGAAAAATCTGAATCAATTGAGGAATATAAGGATATTTCTGTCAACGGCAGACATTTTTTATATTTAGATGATTCTAGAAAGGTCTTCTGCCCGAAGTGCAAGAAAAGAGTTGATTCTGCTTCAACACTCTGCTCTTGGTGCAATACTAGCTTTATGACCGATATGAATGAAAAAGTGACCTGTCAACGACATAAATATACCAAACCAAAGTGCATTAAGAATATTACTTGGAAAATAGTATGCCAGCAAGCTAACACCGAAGAACGGAATAAATTCTTCATAAACAGCAAGGGCA
>CALGGE010000098.1 GCA_937916125.1 uncultured Elusimicrobia bacterium
TAAAACAAATTAAAACAAGGAGAAGAATTATGAAAAGAAAATTAAAAGGTTTTACCTTAATAGAGTTGGTAATAACGATTGCTATAGTTATTATTTTGTCAGTGGTATCAGTTCCGATTTACAGAGGATATGTTAGTAAAGCAAAATGGACGGAAGGTTACGCATTATTAGGAACAATTTTATCTTCCCAAAAAACTTATTACAGTGAATATGGATATTTTTTTAGCGGGACTGCTGAAACTGCAGTACCAACGGCATATTGTAGAGTACTTGGAATAGATGCATCGGGTAATAAATATTTTACTTGTTTTAGAGTCGGATTTAGAGGTACCGGCTTTGATCCGAAAACTATATTTTATGCAAATCTTGTGGTGCCTGATGAATTGATAGAAGATAATTCTAATGCAAGTTGCATTTCACTAAAATATAATATAACAACAGGGTCAGTATTTACTCCAAACAATAGTTTTTAAGAAATATACAAGAAATATATAATAAATGTATATTTTAACCGTATAGTCGTTAAATATTACTTATATTAAAATAATACATACATAAACCGAGCCTGTACTTCTGTAGAAGTATAGGCTCGGTTGAATTTTTTTTGTAAAAAATATATGTTAATTTATTATAATACTATTATGATAATACTATAATGTAATATTATATTATAGTATATTGTAACATTATTTTTATGTTTTATTTTATAAAAATCATTGACTTTATACTTCTGTAGAAGTATAATATTATTATGGTAAAAAATTATGTATGGATGTATAAAATGAATAAATTGATATTATATCACGGTTCGGCACAAATAGTAGAAAAACCTATTTTCGGCAAAGGCAATAAGTATAATGATTACGGATTAGGCTTTTACTGTACGGAAAATCTTGATTTAGCAAAAGAATGGGCTTGTTCCGAAAATGTTAACGGTTATGCCAATCAATATGAAATCGATATTGATAATTTAAAAATTTTAAAATTATCAGAATACCACATCTTATATTGGCTTACAATATTGATCACCAACAGAGAATTTTCAATACGTACACCGATAATGAAAAGAAGTAAAGAATATCTGTCAAAAAAATTTATGATTGATATTTCCAAATATGATATTATCATAGGGTACAGAGCGGATGATTCTTATTTTTCATTTGCGAGATCTTTCTTAAATAACGAAATTTCTATAAAACAACTTTCTTATGCAATGAAACTCGGAAAGCTTGGCGAACAGACAGTTTTGAAAAGTAAAGAAGCTTTTAATAAAATAAAATTTATCAATTATACTGAAGCGGATAACAGTGTTTATTACGCAAGAAAAAAAGAACGTGATACGGATGCAAGGCGGGCATTTCAAAAAGAGTTGGAATATGATGACATTAACGGAATTTTTATAAGAGATATTATAAGGGAGGATATGAATGAGAGTGATATCGGAACATTATAGAGGATATATCAAAGAATATCTTAAAGATGCTATGAATAATTTGGGGGACGCAACGGATTATGCTGTAAATTATTGCGATATATCCATAAATGAATTTTTTTCTCTGTTTATATCAAGCGGGATAGCTTATGAGTTTGAAAACGGGAATCCGAAATTTGTTGCAGGTATGTCAGGAAAAGAATTGTTTTTTAAAATAATTGAAAATACGGGTAAAGAAATCAGTATACAAGAAAAAGAAATTGACGACTATAGCCTTTCCCGTCAATACTGGTGCGGATGGATTATTGCTTATTATCAATGGTTTAGCGGGTATAGCTTTAAAAAAATTTTTAATTTTATAACCGGAGAAGAGTTGGAAAAATTATATCCTACTCTTCACGAAGCTGATGAACATAAATTTGTGGACGTTTTAAATAAAATTATAAAGAACAGGAAAAAAGTAAGTAATTTGCAATATTACAGAAAACTTGCCAAATTGTCTCAGTCGAAACTTTCGTTAAAGGCGGGAGTAAAAACAAAAACTTTGCAGGAATATGAAATCGGCGGAAGAAGTATCAATAAAGCTTCGGTACAAACGCTTGTTCTTTTATCAAAAGCATTAAATTGTCAAATAACCGATTTGTTGGAATAAAAAAGAAACTCGAATTTGTTCGAGCTTCTTTTTGTTTTTTCGGATTTTTCTAAATTTTTATGTTGTTTTTGTCGTGTCGTTAATTATATAGCTTTCTGTATTTTACCGGAACGAATGCAAGAAGTGCAAACGTACTCTTTTGTCTTTTTGCCGTTAACGACTATTCTTAATTCCTGAAGGTTAGGTCTGAACAATCTTTTTGTTGCTTTGTTAGAATGACTGACCGTATTTCCTGAAGAAGAACCTTTCCCGCATACATAACATTTATAAGACATTTTACTCCCTCCAAATAAAACTAATTAGAAAAATATAGCAAATTATTATTTTTTTTTCAAGAAGAAAAAACGGTAAGGCTTTTTATTTTACAATATTTTTGCATAAAAAAGTTTTCATGTCTTTAAAAAAATATGCTATAATATCCTAAGAGGAAAACAATGGAATACAGAGTGAATTTTACATGGGATGAAGAAGCAGATGTTTGGATTGCTCAAAGCGATGATATTCCAGGTCTCGTCCTTGAAGGCGGCTCGCTTGATGCTTTAATCGAAAGAGTCCGCTTTGCAGCTCCGGAGCTGCAAAGCGGACTCTTTCGATT
>CALGGE010000099.1 GCA_937916125.1 uncultured Elusimicrobia bacterium
CTTCAAGAATTTCACAAACATGTTCTTTGATACCTTGTGATTCAAGAATAATATCTGTTAAAGAATCTTTTGTTTTTGTATTTTCCAAACTACCATTTACATATTGAAATTTTATTCCTTCTATATTTTTACTATTATTACCATGTTGATTAGCAACAATAATATTTTCTGCATCAGTATTAACAACAATGTTTGCATTGTGGGTTACTAGAATAATTTGTCGTTCTTTTTTCTTGTCTTTAAGATATGTGCTCAATTCATTATATATTGATCTATTATCTAAACTATCCTCTGGTTGATCTATTAAAATTGGACAATCATAATTGCTAAATTCCAAAAGCATAGTTAATATTACAAAAGCTTTTTTTCCATCAGACATAGTTTCAAAATTATCGCTATCATATTCCAGTTGATAATCTATATAAAAATAATTTTTTGAAATTAAATTATTTAATACAGTTTTAATATCATTATTATTTTTAAGTTTTAAACCATTGCTTAATGCAAGATTCAATAAATCAACAATAAATTTTTTAATATCACTTACATACTCTTCATCAATATTTGGAATGCTATAGTTTGAATGGATTTTTAAATTTATAGGGGCTAATGCTTCTATAAAACTTTGTTTATTTACTTTTACATTTGATTTTATTTTTATTTTATAATTATCACATTTCAAAGACTTTTCTAATTCATTAATTTTTTTATAATATTCACAATGTTCATCAATTATTTTATTTTTTAAATTTTTTATTTGCTCTTCATATGTTTTTATTTCATTTTCGTCTTTTTCTATTTCTATTATTTTGTTATTTTCTTTGTCTAATTTATCTTGTAAATCAGTATATTCTTTATTTATTATAATATTTTGTTCAATAATTTTGTATTCCTCTTTGTTTTCTATAGTTTGAATTTCTTTTTCCAAAGATTCTTTTTTAGAACTTAACAAATCTATTTCTGCTGATATTTTCTTATTCCAAGTAGTACTAACATTGGTTTTAATATATTCTATAATTTGATTTATTTTATTTTTTATATAGTCACTTATTTCAATATAATTAATTAAAATATCTTCCTTAATTATACTTTCATTTAAAATATTTTTTAGTTTCTCTATGTCTGCTGCAACTACTTTTATTTTTATATTGTTATCATTTATTTTTTGTTTATTTTCATTATATTCTTTTATTTTTTCTTCAGATACAGAAGTATTTAATTTAATATTAGAAATTTTATCTTTTATTATTTTTATATTTTTATCAATACCTTCTTTATCTCCTTTTATTTTCATTTCATCTAATTTTATGTTTACCTTTGATAATATAGAAAACAAAGTTATAATATCATTTGATATTATTTTTTCTTGATTTTGTTTAAAATTATTATATATTTCAATAATATCTTTATTTTTTGTTTTTATAACATTTTCAATAATTTTGTTTAAATCTTTCTTATTTTCTTTTCTTGATAACTCATACATTTTGTGTTGAGGAAAGAATTGAATTTCTCTACTATTATCAACAACTCCATCTTTCCATTTTATTTCTATTGTATTTGAGATCTTATTGATAAAATTTATTTTATTCTCATCTTTTTCTTCATATTTGTTTAATTTTTTTGCAATAGAATTTAATAAATTTGATTTCCCTGTTGAACGACCGCCAATAATTGTATTTAGATTTTCATTAAAATTTAATATTTGGTTCCAAAAACCTTCTTCTTTCATTTTAATGGAATCTATAACAAAATAACCATTCTTATCTTCAGGTTTTTCTTGTTGAATTTGCACCCTGTCTTCAGGTTCATATATAATTTGTTTTAAACCCTCAAAAGTTAAATCTGATTTTATCCAACAATATCTATTATTATCCGGTAAAAAAAGTTTTTCTTCACAATGAGCATCTGAACCATGAATACATGGTTTAAGAGAACCACATTTCTTTTTTACTTTTTCTTTACTATCATTTTTTTTACCTGTGAAATATAATATATCTTGTATATTACTTGAAAAAATACAATCGGATATGCAGTAAATCGTTTTTCTAACATCATCTAATGAACTATCTGCATCATTTTCAAATAAATCAAAATGTTTTTGATATCCAGAATTCCCATCTCTATTAGAATTACTAACTGATACTATTACATTATTTCTAAAATTCGAATTTTTTAAAAGTAAGTCTCTTAAATCTGTATACGATACAATGAAATTATTTACACCTTCTATATATGCTTCAATATCACTAATTTTTGAGTCATCCCTTATTTTTTTACCTAATTTTATTAATCCTTCTCTTGTCATTGGATATTCATTGTCACTATTTTTATATTTTATATAACAGAAAAAATCATTATTAATATTATCTATATAATTAGGATTGAACAAACAATGAATATTTATTAACCTTCCAGAATCTGTAACGGGTAAAATTCGTAATTCAACATTAGGCAAAATAAAAATTTGTTTTATTTTTTCTTTTTCTGATAAAGAAAAATTTTGTTGTATGTCTATATTATCTTTATATTCAATAACTTTTTTATAATTATCAATACTGAAATAATCTGTTACACCTATTGCATTGATATTTTTTTCTAAAGCTTTTTTAAAAAATATTTCACAAAAAGAATTAAAATCTTTACTTGTAAATTGATCATTCTTATTGGTATATTTCGTATGCACATGTAAATCCCATTTCCTCCATTCAGAACCTCTGCTACTATTCATTAATAGACTCCATTTTTCCTTTTTTCAACACATCAACAATCCTTTCACAAGCCTTACCATCACCATAAGGATTTATTGCTTTACTCATTGAATTGTAATATTGTTCATCTTCCAAAAGTTTTGAAGTTTCTTGAATTATTTTATCGTAATCGGTTCCAACAAGTTTTACTGTTCCGGCATCTACTGCTTCAGGGCGTTCGGTTGTGTTTCTCATTACCAATACCGGTTTACCAAACCCAGGTGCTTCTTCCTGTATTCCACCACTATCGGTTAATATTAAATAAGATTTTTCCATTAAATATACAAACGGCAAATAATCCAACGGTTCTATAAAAAACATATTCTTTGGTGTATCTGTTCCAAAAATTTGTTTTATAGGTTTTCTAACTTGTGGATTTAAATGCATAGGATAAACAAAATCTATATCTGGATATTTTTGATTTAATGTTTTAATTGCTTCACATATTGAAATAAAACCATCACCGAAATTTTCCCTTCTGTGGCCTGTAATTAAAACAAGTTTTTTATTATTTTGCAGATGAGTAACATCATAACCGAGATTTAATATTTGTTGCGAAAGTTCTTGTTGTAAATTTTCGTTATTTTTAATTTTGTTTACAACCCAATATAAAGCATCTATAACCGTATTACCTGTAACAAAAATATTTTTATCATTAACATTTTCTTTAAGTAAGTTTTGTTTGCTTAACGGTGTAGGTGCAAAATGGTAAGTTGATATTCTACCTGTTATTTGTCTGTTTATTTCTTCCGGAAACGGACTGTAAATATTGTTTGTTCTTAAACCTGCTTCTACATGCCCTACAGGTATTTGTTGATAAAATGCTGCAAGTGATGCTGCCATTGTTGTGGTAGTATCCCCATGAACTAAAACAACATAAGGCTTTTCTGAAACTAGAACTTGTTTTATACCTGTTAATACTCTTGAGGTAATATCATATAAATCTTGACCTTGTTGCATAATATCTAAATCGTAGTCCGGTTTGATTTCAAACAAGTTTAGAACCTGGTCTAACATTTGCCTATGTTGTGCTGTTACACAAACGATAGTTTTAAAATTTTTATTATCTTTTTGAAACTGTTTTACCAACGGTGCCATTTTTATGGCTTCAGGACGAGTTCCAAACACTAACATCACTTTTAGAAGATTAGAAGATTGGATGATTGGATGATTGGAAGAAATATTGTTTTTCATATTATTTAATATTCCTTAATGCTCCACAGAAATCTAATATCACTTTGTTTTGTATCTCTTTAGAAAAATCTTTAAACTGGTTATGTGCTACTAAAATTGCAACAATATCTGCTTTTTCAAAAGCTTCCTGATAATTTGTTAATTTGAATATTTTATGTTCGGTAACATAAGGTTCAACTATAAATATTTCGCATTCGTTACAACTTTCCAAAACTCTGCTGACTATATGTTGTGCGGGAGATTCTCTTAAATCGTCTATATTAGGTTTAAAAGCAAGACCCATTAAAGCAATTTTCGGCTTTCTGTTATTTTGCAATTCAAACTTCAAAGCTTCGTTTTGTATTCTTTCTGCACACCAAAAAGCTTTATAGTTATTTATTTCTCTTGCTTTTGCTATAAGTTGCGATTCTATAGGAAAATCTGCCGTTATAAAGTATGGATCAACAGCAATACAATGTCCCCCTACACCACAACCGGGATTTAAAATATTTACTCGAGGATGTTTGTTTGCTAATGATATTAATTCCCAAACATTTATACCTGCTTTATCGCAAATAATTGAAAGTTCGTTTGCAAATGCTATTTGAACATCTCTGCTGGAATTTTCGGTAAGTTTACACATTTCGGCAGTTTTAGCATTTGTTTTATGTAAATTTCCTTTTACAAATTTTGAATAAAAAGATATTGCTTTTTCCGTAGATTGAGCATTTATTCCTCCGATAACTCTATCGTTATGTTCAAGTTCATAAATAACATTACCGGGTAATACTCTTTCAGGACAATATGCAATATAAATTTTATCTTTTAGTTCAGGTCTTTTAGAAAAAATAAGTTTTGTCATAAGTTCTGTTGTTCCAACAGGTGAAGTAGATTCTATAATAAACAAATCGTTTTCCTTTAGTAAAGGAATTACCATTTCCGTTGCAGACTGCACATAAGATATATCAGGTTCATGATTTCCTTTAAACGGTGTAGGAACAACTATTAAATACACATCCGATGTTTCAGGTTTTGTTACAGCTTTTAAACTTTTATTGTTTACAACTTCTTGCAAATATTGTTGCAAATTAGGTTCTACTATATGAAGAATTCCTTTGTTTGTCATATCAACAACTTTTTGATTGATATCGCAACCGATAACTTCAACACCATTTTTAGCGGCAATAATTGCCGTTGGTAAACCTATATAACCAAGCCCCATAAAACAAGCTTTCATAAATTTTTCTCCTAAAAATTTTGAGGTATGGATGTATGGAAACAACAACTGCAATGTACAATGTATGATGTACAATGTACAATGAACGACGAAACGACAATGAACGGCAACGACGAGATTCTTCACTACGTTCAGAATGACAACCGCTAACTACAGTTGAAAAGTTGAATAGTTGAAGAGTTGAAAAGTTTCAACGACAACTACCAACGACAACGGCAAATGATAATGAGCAAAATAAAAATTCCATAAACAGAAATTTCTGTTTATGGAAAAATGAAAATAAAAAAACGACTGCCGTAAGTTATCCGGTGTAGGGTATAACCAACAGCAGCCGCAGTTACACATTTTCCGAATAGAAATCCTATAACGGAAAACGCGGAACGTTTGACAGAAAAATCAGGCTCATGACTTCCCGATAATCTTCTGCCTAAATGACTGCTTTCGGACTACACCGGTGCGGAATACTCCGCAACCATCCTATTCTTCTAATAGGATTCCAAAAACAGATAAAATATTAAGTTAATACTTCAACCGTCCGAAAAACGGTTTCTTATATTCTACTAAAAATTTAACAATCTTTGCAAGATATTTATCGGATATTTATTTTGGCAGAATTTAAAAAATACTGACTGAACAAATACAGGCTGTTATCGGCTATCCGATGTAGGGTATAACCGATAACAACCGTAGCGGTAAACATTATACCGCAAATAAAAAAGACTGTCGCAGGTTAGTCCGGTAACGGTACAACCGACAGCAGCCGAACAGAAAAAATCAGGGGTCATGACTTCCCGACATGTTTCTGCCTGTATGACTGCTTTTGAAGTTAGCCGGATATTGAGCTTTCTCAAAACCATCCTGTTTTAAAAGGATTTCAAAAACAAATTGATACTAAGTTTAGTTTCGATATATTCTAACAAAAGACAATAAACTTTGCAAGAATTATTAGGCAAACACAGCAAAATTTTTCTTGAAAAATAGCATAAAGAAATGTACAATGTGTTGTATATTATGAAAATAAAAACAGCAAACAGTTCCGGCTTCTGTTTCGGCGTGAAAAGAGCAATTGAACTTGCGGAAAAGAATGCCAAGATAGGCAAAGAAGTTTATACGTTCGGACCGTTAATTCACAATCCGCAGGAAGTTGCACGACTGGAACAGAAAAATATTAAAGTTATTGAAGACTTTTCAAAAGTTTCAAACGGTGTATTTGTGTTGAGAACGCACGGTATACCTTTGGATATTTATGATAAGTTGTCCGAGAATAAAAATATTGAAGTTATAGACGCAACGTGTCCTTTTGTAAAGAGGGTTCAGGATATTGTAAAAGAACTCAGCAACGACGAGAAAACCGAACAGATAATAATTGTCGGCGAGAAAAAACATCCCGAAGTTTTGGCGGTAGTTTCCTACGGGAACGGCAAATGTTTGGTTATTGAAGATAAAAATGATATTAAAAATATAAAAAAGACTGATATGATTTACGTGGTTAGCCAGACGACTCAAAGCCAACAAAAATTCGACGAGATAGTTGAAGAAATTGCCAAGATATCCAAAGTACGGGTTTTTAATACGATTTGTCGGGCGACATTCGACAGGCAGTCCGCAGCGGAAGAGCTGGCAAAAGAAGCGGATATTATGATAGTTATCGGCGGGAAAAATTCCGGTAATACGACAAGATTGTATCAGATATGTTCCGCAATAACAAAAACTTATCATATTGAAAATGTTGACGAAATAGAAAAAAGTTGGTTTAATAATGTAAATACTGTCGGAATAACGGCCGGAGCGTCAACGCCCGACTGGATTATTGAATCGGTAAAACAATCGCTTGTCGCGATTAATAATTAACATATATCGGAGAGGAAAATGAAAGAAAACAACCAAGATAATTTGACGAAGTTTGAAGATGACGAAAATATCTCAATGGCAGATCTGCTCGGCGACGATATTCAATCGCCTTTAAGAAACGGGCAGATTGTAGATGCAACAATAGTTGCCGAAACAGATGACGGTTTTATGGTGGATCTCGGAATGAAATCCGAAGGTATGATACCTAAAGCCGAGTTTGATAATAACGAAATACCTGCGGAATTAAAAATCGGTGCTACGGTAAAAGTTTTTGTTAAAAATTCCGGACGCTCGATAGTTCAGCTTTCGTATAGAGAGATTCTTGAGAAAGAAGCATGGGACAAATTGGAAGAAGATTTTAAAAACAAAGCAAAAGTTAAAGGGACAATTGTTAAAGTTGTTAAGGGCGGTTTTTTGGCAAATGTCGGTGTAAGTGCATTTCTACATATTTCGCAGCTGGACACAATTTTTGTAAAAGATACCGAGAAATACGTAGGCAAAACTTACGAATTTTTAATTACTGAATTTAACAGATACGATAAGAAAATAACTCTTTCAAGAAGAAAAATTCTTGAAGATGAAAAAGCCGCAAAGAAAGCACAAATGTTTGAAACTTTGGCTGAGGGACAGATTGTTGACGGTACGGTAAAGAAAATTATTCCGTCGGCAGCATTTGTGGATTTAGGCGGTGTTGACGGATTTTTGCATATAGGAGAGCTTGCCTGGTATAAAGTTAAAAAAGTTGAAGATATTCTTCACGTAGGACAGATTGTGAGAGTACAGATATCAAAAATAGATAAAGAAAACGAAAAAATATCTTTAAGCATGAAACAACTTTCCGTTAACCCTTGGGACAGTGCGGGCGAAAAATATGTTGCCGGTATGATTATAAAAGGACCTGTTACTTCCGTTATGCCGTTTGGTGCATTCGTAGAGCTGGAAAAAGGTGTTGAGGGACTGCTTCCCGTAAGCGAATATGCATGGAACGATGCAGACCATTTATTTAAAAAAGAAGTTAAAGCGGGCAACGAAATAGAAGTAAAAATAACAAATTGCGACAAAGAAAACAAGAAAATATCCCTTTCCGTAAAGCAGATGACGCCCAACCCTTGGGAAGAGGCCGCAAGACACTATGCTCCGGGGACAAAAATTAAAGGTATAGTAAAAAATATTACACCGTTCGGTGCATTTGTAGAGCTTTCCGAAGGTGTTGAAGGACTGGTTCATATAAGTGAATTTTCTTGGTTTAAAAATATTAAGCATCCGGACGAAGTTGTAAAGAAAGGACAGGAAATAGAAGCCGTAGTTTTATCGGTAAATACGCAAAACGAAAAAATAGCTCTTTCGGTAAAACATTTAACTGAAGATCCTTACAAAAAATATAAACTCGGCAAAATAGTAAAAGGCACTGTTACAAGAGTTACGGAATTCGGATTCTTTATGCAGGTAGAGCCTAATATAGAAGTATTAGTTAAGAAAAGTGAACTTTCCTTCGAGAATAAAGCACAGGAACTTCCAAAAGAGGGAGAAGAAATAGAAGCTAAAATAATCAAAGCCGATATTAAGGAAAGGAAACTTGAAGCTTCAATAAGAAAGTTGGAACAGGCACAAGAGAAAGAGTTAATAAAACAATTTTCAAACAACGACGAGAAACCGACTTTAGGTGACATTTTGCAGGAAGAGTAAAAATTGCTAAAGACTATTTTAATGTACAATGTATAATGTACAATGTACAATGAACGACAAAACGACAACGGCAAAGACAACGACAACGGCAAACGACTAACGACGAGATCTTTCGACTTCGCTCAAGAAGACAAATAATTGTCATTCTGAACGGAGTGAAGAATCTCGCAGTTGCAGTATTACGGAGTAATTTTTAATGATCGATTTCATCAGCGGGACGTTAGCTTATAAAACTTTAAATACTGTCGTTATCGAAACTGCAGGAATAGGCTATTCCATATCCATAACGGCAGATACTTTCAACAAATTACCTTCCGACGGAAGACCTGCAAAACTTTATATTATGGAGTCTGCGGGAATGTACGGCGGAGTAATTTCTTATTACGGTTTTTTATCAAGAGAAGAAAGAGATATGTTTATTCTGTTGAAAGATGAAGTTCCTTCCACAGGTGCAAAAAAAGCAATGGAATACCTTGATAAAATATCAAAATCTTTTGCCGATTTTAAAACTGCGGTGATGAAAAGAGATGTCTCGATGTTGTCAGGTATTTTCGGCTTTACAAAAAAAACCGCAGAAAAGCTGGTAGCCGCATTGAAAGACAAGATAGCCGGCATCGCGGTAAAAGATTCCGCAAAGTGGAGCAATATTACCGTCGGTTCTTCGGCTTCGGAAGCGGTTGCCGCACTTATTTCGCTGGGATACAAAGAAGTTAATGCCCGTGAAGCGGTAAATAAAGTAACCGCCGACGGGAAAGAGCTGTCGGTAGAACAGATAATTACGGAAAGCTTAAAGAGTTTATAGAATTTAGTTGAATAGTTGAAGAGTTGCGGCTCAGTTAAAAATTACGGAGTAATTTTTTAATGTTTAAGAAAATAAATGATATCAGCTCAATAGAAGAACAGGAAAAGAGAATAATTCAGGCAGAGGAACTTTCTCCCGAAGAGAAACTTGAAAATTCGTTAAGGCCTAAACATCTTGACGAGTTTATCGGGCAACAAAAACTGAAAGACAATCTGAAAGTTTTTATTGAAGCATCAAAAAAGAGAAACGAACCTTTGGACCATTGTCTGTTTTATGCTCCTCCGGGACTGGGCAAAACTACTCTTGCACATATTATTGCAAAAGAAATGGGCGGGAACCTGCGTACGACTTCGGGACCTGTTCTTGAACGCGTAGGCGACCTTGCAGCCATATTAACAAATCTTAGCGAGGGAGATGTATTCTTTATAGATGAAATTCACAGAATGAACCATCTTGTCGAAGAAGCCCTTTATCCTGCAATGGAAGATTTTGAACTTGATATTATTATCGGGCAGGGACCTTCGGCAAAAACAATAAAATTGCCAGTACCGAAATTTACTCTTATAGGTGCTACTACCAGAGCGGGAATGCTTTCCAGTCCTTTAAGAGACAGGTTCGGAATAATTGAACATTTAAATTATTATACTACCGACGAACTTGTACAAATAGTTAAAAGATCTGCTTCAATACTTAATGTACAAACCGATGATGCAGGTGCTGCGGAAATTGCAAAACGTTCCAGAGGTACACCGAGAATAGTTAACAGATTGTTAAAAAGAGTAAGAGATTTTGCCGAAGTAAAAACCGGCGGATTAATTAACGAACAGATAGCAAAAGAAGGGCTGGATGCTTTGGAAATAGATAATATCGGGCTTGATAAAATGGACAGACGCCTGCTTACCACAATAATAAAAAAATTTTCCGGCGGACCGGTAGGACTTGATACGATGGCGGTATCAGTCAGCGAGGATGCCGATACAATATCGGATGTCTGCGAACCGTACTTAATACAGTTGGGCTTTATAGCCAGAACTCCACGCGGAAGAGTAGTTACCGAACTTGCATACAAACATTTGGGAATTTCGACACCTAAAAAATTGCACTTTCGGGAAGATAAACAAACAGAATTGTTTTAGTTCCGTATCAATATAAAATAAAAACTCTCCGTGTTATTGCAGAGAGTTTTTTTATTTTTGATATTTATGTTTTATTTATAGTATGTATAGATTGTCCAAACACCGATAATAATAAAAACTATTCCGCTGATAAGTTTTAATGGGATGTGTTGAAGATACGTTTTGGCAATGTTACCTGCAATCACAGCAATTGCCGAAGTAAAAACCAACGCACCGGCAGAAGCCAAAAAAACGGCAAATGGCGAAAGTTTTGAATCGGTTGCAAAAAGAAGTGTGGCGATTTGTGTTTTATCGCCAAGCTCCGCTAAGAGTACTGAAAAGAAAATTGTAAAAAACGATAACATTTTAATTATTCTTCAATGCGGATTTTAACGGTCTTGGATTTCGTAATAGGCAACTTATCAATAATATTTAATGCATCTTCCATTTGCTGACTGGAAGTTCTGTGTGTAGTTATTATAATGGAAACTTTCTTATCTTTATTTCTGTCGTCCTGATAAAGGCTTGCTATTGACACTCCGTGTTCGCCCAGAACTCCCGAAATCTGTGCAAGAACTCCGGGCTTGTCTGCAACGGAGAACCTTAAATAGTAATCGCTCTTGCTTTCGCCGTGAGGCAAAAATTTAACGATTTTATTTTTTGAATAACCGACATTTTGTACCTGTCCGGCAGTTCCCGTGGCAATATATTTTGACAAATCTATAATATCAGACACTACAGCCGAAGCAGCGGGAAGCTGTCCCGCACCCTTTCCGTAGAACATTACGTCGTCGGCAGCATCGCCTTTTATCATAATGGCATTATATTCGTTATGCACATTTGCAAAAGAATGATGATGCTCAACCAAACACGGTTCTACCCATAAATCTATTCCTTTATCGGTCTTTATTGCAGAACCTATAAGTTTAAATACATATCCGAAATCCCTTGTAATATAAACATCTTCTATATCAAGCTGATCAATACCTTTTACTCTGATATCTTCCACTTTTATCCAACTGCCCCAGGCAAGCGATGACAAAATGGCAAGTTTGTTTGCAGTATCAAGCCCTTTAACATCTGCCGTAGGATTAGCCTCGGCAAAGCCGGACTGCTGAGCAATTTTTAATGCGTCGGCATAAGGAAGCCCCTCATCGGTCATTTTCGTTAATATAAAGTTTGTCGTACCGTTCAAAATACCTTTAATGCTTTTTATTTCGTTGCCCGCCAAGCCCTCGTTCAATCCCTGAATTACGGGGATTACTCCGCCGACTGAAGCCTCAAAATAAACCATTTTTTTGTTATCTTGTGCAAGGGTAAAAATCTCATCCCAATGTTTTGCAAGAACTGCTTTGTTTGCGGTAACTACACTTTTGCCGTTTTTAAGAGCCTCGGTAATAACGGTTCTTGCCGGCTCATAACCGCCGATAAGTTCGACTACGATATCTATTTCCGGATCTTTTATAATGTCTTTAAAATCTTTAACATACAGCTCGGGCTTATCAATAGGATTTAAATCACATATTGATTTAATATTAATTTTTACGCCGGCTTTTCTTAAAGCTATGGCTTTATTTTTTTCTAAAATTTTTACTACGCCTTTTCCTACTGTTCCGTAACCTACCAAACCGATATTCAAATTTGTTTTCATAAATTATTTTTTATCTCCACCGTATTTTTGTGTAAATTTTTTTATTCTTAAAAGTGCATCATGAAATCTTTTATCGTGCGTAACAAGAGATATTCTTACATATCCTTCACCGCATTTGCCGAACCCGACGCCGGGCGAGAGTGCAACACCTGTTTCTTTAAGGAGTTTTTCCGCAACAGCTAACGAACCCATCTTCTTTAAGCTGTCGGGAAGCCCTGCCCAAACATACATTGTCCCTTCGGTCTTTTCGGCTTTCCAGCCGATTTTATTTAAACCCTCGACGAGCTTTATCATTCTTCTTTCATAAATCTGTGCCTGTTGACGAACACACTGTTGCGAACCGTTAAGTGCCGCAACAGCCGCAAGTTGCGTAAATGTCGGCACGCCGTAATCCAAAAACGATTTGAACTTTTCAAGAGGATAAATCAACTGTTTTGCACCGCAACACCAGCCTACACGCCAGCCTGCCATATTAAACGTTTTTGAAAAAGAATGAAACTCCACCGCAACATCTTTTGCTCCGGGGAATTCGAAAATCGAACAACACGTAGCGTCGCCGAATGTGAGTTCCGAATACGCATTGTCCGAGACTAAAAGGATATTATATTTTTTGCAATACTTTATTGCTTCTTTCCAAAAATTATTGTCTTTAACGAATGCTGCCGTCGGATTGTTGGGATAATTAAGCAACATTATTTTTGCTTTTTTTGCTATACTTACGGGAATTTTTGAAAAGTCCGGAAGATAATCGTTTTCTTCCAAAAGCGGCATGGAATATGCTTTACCGCCGGCAATAACTACACCGTTATAATGTGCCGGATATGCAGGGTCGCAAACAAGAACATAATCGCCCGGATTAAGATAAGCCATACACAAATGTGCTATTCCCTCTTTTGAACCGATAAGAGCAAGTATCTCGCTGTTGTAGTCCAAGTCTACGCCGAAACGCCTGCCCATCCAACCTGCGACGGCTTTTCTGAACTTCGGCATACCTTTTGCCTGCGGATAACCGTGTGTTCTGGTGTGATGTTTTACGGTATCACAGAGACAGTCCACAATGTGCGTAGGCGTCGGCATATCCGGATTACCGATACTTAAATCGATAACATCCAATTTTTTTGCGTAAGCTTCCAACTTCAACTTATGAATTTTTGTAAACAAATAAGGCGGTAAAGATTCCAACTTTTCTGAGGGTTTTATTTTTATCATGCTCATATTCTATTCTACTTCCGTATAATATTCCTTAACATTGCGGTAGGCTTGAAAGAAACTTTCTTGCTCGCAGGAACCGGAATTATTTCTCCTGTTTTCGGATTTCTTCCCTGTTTGGGTTTGGTAGCTTTAACTCTGAAAGAGCCAAGCCCCGACAGAGAAACCGTTTCTCCTTTTGCCAAATTGTTCTGCATAATTTTGACAAGTGCTTTTATTGCTTTAACAGTTTGTTCTTTTGTAAGACCTGCATATTGTGCAACCTGTTTTGTAAAATCAGGTTTTTTCATAATTTTCTCCAAAAAACCACAACCCGTAAATCGGAAAGTTTAATAAGTACAAATATATTAAATATCGACGAAAAAGTCAATAAAATCCGTTATTAATAGTTCGCCAAGTAATTATCAATTTCCCACTGATGGACTTTCGTTCTGTAATCATCCCATTCGTTTATTTTCGCCTGAGCATAAAGATTAAACGAATATTCGCCCAATGTTTCTTTCATTAAATCGCTTTTCTGCATGGCTTTTACCGCATTTATCAAATTGTGAGGTAAATTTTCTATGCCTGCGGCGTCTCTTTCCTGTTTGGTCATATCGTATATGTTTCTGTCGGTAGGAGCACATACCTGCAAATTATTATTTATTCCGTCAAGCCCCGATGCAATACATGCCGAAAGCAAAAAATAAGGATTTGCCGTCGGATCGGGATTTCGTAATTCGATTCTTGTAGAAGAGCCTCTTGCCGCGGGAATTCTTACCAAGGGACTTCTGTTTCTTGCAGACCACGCAATATAAACGGGAGCTTCGTACCCCGGAACAAGCCTCTTATAAGAATTTACAAGCGGGTTAGAAATTGCAGCCATAGACTTACTGTTTTTCATTATTCCGGCAATATAATTATATGCTATTTTCGAAAGACCGAGTTTGTCTTTCTCGTCGTAGAAAGCATTTTTCCCGTCTTTAAAAAGCGACTGATTAATATGCATCCCCGAACCGCATATACCGAAAATAGGTTTAGGCATAAACGTTGCATGTAAGCCGTGTTTCTGAGCAATCGTCTTAACTACAAGTTTAAAAGTATTTATGTTATCTGCCGTTTTTAATGCTTCGGCATACTTAAAATCTATTTCATGTTGTCCTCTTGCAACTTCGTGGTGAGCGGCTTCAATTTCAAAGCCCATCTTTTCAAGAGTAAGACACATTTCTTTTCTGGCACTTTCGCCCAAATCTATGGGAGCAAGGTCGAAATATCCCGCATCGTCGTGCGTTTTTGTAGTAGGTTTACCTTTCTCGTCGGTAAGAAACAGAAAAAACTCAAGTTCCGGACCTACATTAAATGTATAGCCCATATCCTGTGCGGCTTTCAAATTTCTTTTCAAAATGTTTCTGGGACAGCCCGCGAAAGGTTTCCCGTCGGGTGTATAAATATCACAAATCAATCTTGCAACTTTCCCCTCTTCCTGTTTCCAGGGAAAAATAACAAACGTGTCCGGATCTGGATACAGATACATATCGCTTTCTTCAATTCTGGCAAAACCTTCAATTGAAGAACCGTCGAACATACACTTATTATCCAAAGCCTTTTCTATTTGAGTTGCGGTAATAGCAACATTTTTCAGCTGACCGAAAATATCGGTAAACTGAAGTCTGATAAATTCAACATTATTTTCTTTGATTAATTTTATTACATCCTCTTTACTGTATCCCATTTAATCTCTCCTGTTTTACAAACCTGTTTTCAATCCTTTTAATCTGCCTGTTATCAATCCAATTAAAAAAAGTGCTTAAAAGATATCTTTCAATGTCTCTTAAGCACTGTTCTTAAATTTTTATAAATTGTTTATCAAAAAACTTATAAAAGACCTTTTATATTTAAAGTGCTGAGGGGCAGGATTGAACTGCCGACACCAGGTTTTTCAGACCTGTGCTCTACCAACTGAGCTACCTCAGCACTTACTTCTTATTCTTCTATAACTTCATCTTCGTTTTCAAGAGCTTCTACCGAACCGTCAGCTGCAACACCTTGCTTTTTAAACTTTGCTTTGCCTTTTTCTACAAGTTCGGAAACTTTTACTTTACTGTCATTAACAAATCTTTTTCCTTTCTCTCTCAAGTCGTTTCCGACTTCTTCGGCATCTTCTACAAAATCTTCAGTCAACTTCTTCAAATGTTCTCTTGTCTCTTTGCCGGTTTTGGGAGCATACAACAAACCAAACACCGCTCCGACCGTCGCACCTAACAAGAAAGCCAATAAACTGTTATCTCTATCCATATAATTTACCTCCTACTTCTTCTTTTTGAAAATATAGGGAGTTACTAACGGTAAAACCATCGAAACAACTTTTATCCATGTTTTCGGCAACAAACCTGCCACCGTAACTACGCCATCGGATATTTTATGAACGGAATCAATTTCTCTATTGGCTTTATCCAAAGTTTCTTCAAGTTTTTTTGCTGTTTGCACAATCTGCTTCATAGTAACGATAAAATAAATTATCGCCGCTATTATTGCCACCGTCAATAAAACTACACATACCGTCAATATCGTTTCGTTCATATTCCTAAGATTATATCAAAATTTTTATTTTTTTGCAACTTTTTTTACTATATTATTGTTTTACCCGAATCGAGATCAAACAAATGAATTCTCTTGAGGTCCAAAATAAGTTCTATCACCTGATTCGGTTTTGACTTATTATTTGCATCAACTTTTGCAACCATAACATTTTTGCCGGTATTAAAATGCAAATAAATTTCACTGCCCAGAGGTTCTACAATATCAACCGTTGCGGAGAAACCGCTTACAACCTGATGAGAAATATTTGCAAACAGTTTATCGTAAATATCTTCCGGTCTTACACCCATAACAATTTTTTTATTTACAAACGGTGCAACTTTTTCTTTCATAAAATCCGGAACTTTTACGTCAAAAGAACCCTCTTTCAAAACCAATGAACCGTTCTCGCTTAAAACTTCAACATTGAAAAAATTCATCGGAGGCGTACCTATAAAACCTGCCACAAATTTATTTGCCGGTTTATCGTAAAGTTCCAAAGGTCCTGCAATCTGCTGAATGATTCCGTCTTTCATAACGCAAATTTTATCACCCATAGTCATAGCTTCGGTCTGGTCGTGAGTAACATATATCATTGTACTTTGTAATCTTTCGTGAAGTTTCTTAAGCTCGGCTCTCATCTGCACTCTTAATTTGGCATCAAGGTTGGATAACGGTTCGTCAAATAAAAATACTTTCGGTTTTCTGACGATTGCTCTTCCTACGGCAACTCTCTGTCTCTGTCCGCCGGAGAGCTGTTTAGGCTTTCTGTCAAGAAGATGTGAAATACCTAAAATTTCCGCAGCCTCTTTAACTCTTTTTTCTATTTCGGCTTTATCATAACTTCTTAATTTTAAGGCAAACGCCATATTATCATATACCGTCATGTGAGGATACAGAGCATAGTTCTGAAATACCATTGCGATATCTCTGTCTTTCGGAGGCATATCGTTAACTTTTACACCGTCTATCAAAATATCGCCTGCAGTAATATCTTCTAAACCTGCAACCATTCTTAATGTGGTAGTTTTTCCGCAACCGGAAGGACCGACGAGGATACAAAATTCTTTATCCTTAATTTCAAGATTAAAATCTTTAACAATTTTTACATCGCCGTAGCTTTTGTAAACGTTCTTTAAAACTATTCCCGCCATTATCCCTCCGAAAAATATTAAAAAAATGAAATCCCGTTAAAATACTAACTTCATTATTATATACTTTTGATAAAATTTAGTCAACGAAAAAATTGCTATCCGAACCTGTCGCAAAAAAGACCGGGGTAATGCTATATTTTAGCACTGTCCGGTCTGAGAATTGAAAATACTCCGTTATAAAAATATGTCAACTGATTTTTAAGGACACCAATAAATCAGAAAGGAAATAATCGGAAATTAACATCAATATCATTGATAACATAACAGAACTTGTGGTGGCTTTACCGACACCCTCGGCACCGCCCGAACATTGAAACCCTTTATGACAGGCGACGGTAACAAGAATACCGGCAAAGAAAAACGATTTAATAAACCCGTGGAAGAAAGTTCTGACGGTCATAACATCAAGTATGTCACCCATATAAATAGTGGAAGGGATTCCCCAAGATAAATGAGCGACAACCAATCCGCCGTAAACACCGATAATATTTGAAATTGCCGTAAGAAGAGGCAACATTAATATACATGAAATAAAACGCGGTACAGCCAAATATCTGATAGGATTTGTTCCCAAAGTATAAAGAGCATCAATTTGTTCGGTAACTTTCATTGTGCCGATTTCCGCCGTAATTGCCGCACCGACTCTTCCGGTAATAACAACCGCGGTAAGAACGGGACCAAGCTCCATAACAAGTGCATATCCCGTTATCATACCGATATAAACAGGTTCATTAAATAAATTGGCGGTAGCAGAACCGACCTGAAGAGCCAACACCATTCCCGTAAAAAAAGATGTAAGCATTACTATAGGGAATGACATATATCCCACTTCAACCATCTGAATTATTGTATTTTTTATATCGATTTGTCCTCTTATAATGCACAAAAAAGTATCAATAACTATTTCAGTAGCCTGTCCGATACCCTTGATATTATTCTTTACCCTTTTGGCAAAAGGAACTTTTAAAATTTGTTGTTTTACATTCGGAGTGTATAACATTAAACTATTATCCTCGGAACTCTTGTCGATATGGAACAAGTTATTTCGTAATTTATGGTATTCTGAAGTTTGGCAAGTTCTTCGGCTTTAATCGTTTCTTTCCCCTGCGTACCTATTAAAACCACTTCGTCGCCGATACTTACGCCTTTAACATCGGTAACATCTATCATCATCATATCCATAGTAATTCTTCCCGCTACGGGACACCTTTTGCCTCTTACAAGGACATCGGCTTTGTTCGACATAACTCTGGCGTATCCGTCGGCATATCCTACGGGAACCGTTGCAATTACGGACGATTTATTGGTTACAAAAGTTCTTCCGTAACTTACACAAAAACCGGAAGGAACTTTCTTTAGATAAATTATTTTTGTTTTCCATGACAAAACCGGTTTAAGTTTAAATTTCTGTTGAGAATGTTCAAAAGGAGACAACCCGTACAAACCTATTCCCGGGCGAACCATATCGAGATGCGTTTTTTTACTGCTGAATATTGCAGCCGTGTTTGCCGCATGAGCAATGAACTTTAATCCCAATTTTTTTGCATATTTTATAACTTCATTAAACTTATCCAATTGAAGCTGAGTATATGAAAGGTTTGTATCGGCAACGGCAAAATGCGTATATATGCCTGCCATTTTTATATCGGTCATACCCGAAATTTTATCCAACATTATTTTGGCATTATCTCCGGCAATTACGCCTACCCTGCCCATACCCGTATCAACTTTTAAATGAAACTCCAATTTTTTGTTGTACTTCAGTGCAAGCTGCGATAAAGCGTGAAGCCCCTGAAGGCTTGATATGGTAGGAATTAAATCCCAAAAAGTTGCAACAGCCAAATGCTCCAACGGATAACCGCTGCCAAAAACCAAAATTTTCGCTTTTATTCCTGCTTTTCTGAAAGAGATACCCTCTTCTACGGATGAGACGCCTATGCCGTATATACCTGCCTTAACCGCTTCCTTGGCAAGCTCTATACCGCCGTGTCCGTAAGCATTGGACTTGATAACGGCAAGAACTTTTGTATCTTTTTTCAAAGACTCTTTGATTTTTTTCAAATTAAACAGAAAGTCGCTCTTATCTATTTCTACCCATGTGGGACGGAAAAAATTTAAATTTTGTTTTTTTGATCCTGCGGGCGGTTGTTCCTTCATTAATTTTCCTCCATAGCTGTTGCTTTATTATAAAATTTTGTATATTCACCTTCAAATATTAATTCCACAGTACCTACGGGACCGTTTCTCTGTTTTGCAATAATTATTTCAGCCTGATTTTTCTTGTCGGGATCATCTTTCGCATAATATCCTTCTCTGTGGACGAACGCAACAACATCGGCATCCTGCTCGATAGCACCGGAATCTCTAAGGTCGGAAAGCATAGGCTTTGTATCCTTACCTCTTTTTTCCGTCTGTCTGGATAACTGCGAAAGTGCTATAACGGGTACTTTCAAATCTTTTGCAAGTGCCTTTAACGAACGGGAAATTTCCGCCGTTTCTATTTGTTTGGATTCTATTTTTTTACCGTTACCTATACCTCTGATAAGCTGTAAATAGTCGATTATAATCAACGATAAAGGTTTGCCCTTTTTTTCAAGTTTAGTGGCAAGTTTTTTTGCGGTAGCTCTTATATCAATAGCCGTCATATCCGCATCACAAATATACATTGACGCTTTACCGATTTTATCCATAGCCGTAGTCAGTTTGGGCCAGTCGGAATTTTTAAAATAGCCCTTTCTCAAATCCTGACCGCTTACCTGTGCAACGGATGCCAAAAACCTCATCATCAAAGATTCTTTAGACATTTCCAGAGAAAAAATTGCAACGGATTGAGGATTTTTTGACGTTACGGAAACATATTCGGCAATATTAAGCGCAAATGCGGTTTTACCCATTGACGGACGACCTGCAATAATTATAAGTTCGGAATTTTGCAGCCCCGCAGTAATTTTATCCAAATCCGTAAATCCGGTTCTCAAGCCCGGAACATCATTTTTATCTTTATATAAGTTTTCCAGTTTTGTAACTACCGAAGGTATCAGCTCTTCCGGCGTGGAAAATTCGCTTATCGTATTTTGTTTCGATATATTGAAAAGAACCGTCTGTGCATTATCAAGGATTGTCTCCGACGGAGAATCTTCGGAAAATGCATCGGTAACCATATTTGAACCTACATTTATTATCTGTCTTAAAATGGATTTATCTTTTACGATATTTGCATAATACTCAACGTTTGCCGCAGTCTGTGCGGAATCCATAAGGTTAAAAAGATATTTTATTCCGCCGATATCGGTAAAAAGTTTATTCGTTTTAAGTCTGTTGCTGATTGTAACAGGCTCGGCAACTTCGGTATCGTTAAGTTCCTTTATCGCACCGAAAATAAGTTTATGAACTTCTTTATAGAAATCATCCTCTCTTACAAGCTCTATGGCTTTTATGATGGCGTCTTTTTCTATCATCATTGCACCGAGAAGTGCCATCTCGGCATC
The DNA here is from genome assembly GCA_937916125.1 of uncultured Elusimicrobia bacterium. Taxonomy (GTDB): domain Bacteria; phylum Elusimicrobiota; class Endomicrobiia; order Endomicrobiales; family Endomicrobiaceae; genus Ruminimicrobiellum. The sequence goes on from CALGGE010000099.1 coordinate 20,670, forward strand.
AACGGATTGAGGAGGCGATTTTCTTTCCAATTCTTTTGGCATTGAACTTTTACTCCTGAAAACAAATTCTTAACCGGAAGAAAAATTATAAACAATAATGAAGAAAAAAGCAAATTTTTTATATATTAAAAATTTGCTTTTTCCCCGTATCGGACATTATAAAATTTAAATATCAAAACTATTTCCTTACATATATATGGTCGGCAATTTCTTTTGATACGGCAATTTGCGTATCGCCGATTTTTATAACAAAAGTAGGCTCTTTCTTATTTAAAGAAATTTTCGCACCGGGAACAAGCCCCAATGATAAAAGTTTGTGCATATACTCGTCGCCGGACGTAACTATATAAGAAAGCCCTGCTTCTTCGCCGACGTCAAGTTTAGATAACGGTTCAACTATGGATTCTATATGAGCTAATGCTTTCCTGCAACATTCTCCCTCGGGAATAGGGTTGCCGTGCGGACACTGTTTGGGATGACCGAGCAAAGTGCATATTGAATCCGCCAAATCGGTAGAAAGATTGTGTTCCATATTGCAGGCAACCTGTTCTATCAAAGCTCTGTTAAAGTCAAGCACGTCGGCAAGCAGACGTTCCGTTAATCTGTGACGTCTTGTCAACTGTTTGCCGAGTTCTTCTCCTTTTAAGGTGAGCTTTATTTTGGAAAAACTTTTTTTAATGTATTCTCCGTCCAAAAGTTTTTCTATTATATCCGGTTCAACACCGTCACGCACTTTTTGTGCAACCGTATCAAAGTTATCTTCACCTTTTTGAATGGAAGTCCATATTACACCGAGAGCTTCCTCAATATCTATCTTTTCTTTAGATTTATGGTCAACGACCGTCATTTCTCCTCCTAAATCTTGCCGGCTGAAACCGTCGTGGTTATTCCGCCTCTTATTTTAAACTTAAGTTCCACATATATTTTTTTAGGCTTAAGCACTTCTTTCAAATCTTTCATTATGCAATTAACTACGCTTTCATGTACCATACCGACCATTCTGTAAGACTGTAAATACATTTTTAAAGATTTAAGTTCCACTACAACTTTATTAGGAATGTATTTTATAGTCAAATCGGCAAAGTCCGGTAAGCCCGTCCACGGACATAAGCATGTAAACTCTTCCGTCTGAATATAAACATTTATATCGCTTCCGACATACTGATAAGGCATTGCCTGCAACAACTGTTTTGAAACTTTATTGAATTCAGGATATTGTTTCATAACCGGTTTCATAATTTTTCTCCATGATATAAGTTTTAGAAAAAACTTATTTTGTTAGATTTTACTAATTTTTTTATAAAAAAGCAATCACTAAAAATGTTTTCGCATCTTTAGTGATTGCAAATTAAACTATAGATTATTTTTCTATCGCTCTTTTAAAGAATGTGCTGTAAGATATTGAAATTCCGGTGTACCAGTTTTCACCTACACGCTCAAAATGCTGTGCCGATGCACAATAGTAGTTAATAAAAGGTGCAACGGAAAGGTTATTCCACAACATAACATCAAGTCTTATTTCTCCTTCAAATTCGTAGTCCAAATCGCTCATTTTTTCTTCGCTGTATGACTGATAATCTCTATAGTATGCCTTTGCGGTAAGTTTTACTCCGTCTCTTATTTCTTTTTCTGCTCTGAAACCCGCTTCATAAGCCGTATTTGTGGATTCCGGTCTGTAAGTATAATCGGATTCAACAACGTAAGCCGCATATAATTCTTTTAAATATTTCCCTTCAAACAACTTTGCACCGGCTTTACCTCTGAGGATTTTTCTTAACGGCTGTCCGTTGGAATTATCAAACTGAGTTTCATAACCTACGTTTGCAAAAGGACCTGCTTCAAAACCTCCGAGGAAATTTTCAACATTCCACAATCTGTAAGTTAAGTCCGTAGTGAACAAAACTTTGTTTGCATTTTCGGTAATTGTTTCTTCTTTGTTTACCGGACGAACATAAGTTTTTCCGTATTCTCCGAGTATTGTGTTTGACCAGAAAAGTTTATTGGCAAAATAATTTGCCGCAAAATCAAGCTTACCCTGAATAAAAGTTTGAGAATCGGCTTTTACTCTTGCTTCGGCAAATTTGTCATCCGTATTGTGAACTTCCGTACTTGTAATGTTTAAGCTCAACTGTCTTAATTCAACTTCCCAACCTTCTTTTGTTCCTGCAAATGCTGCCGACGACAACAAACTTACGGCAAAAAACAACATCAATAATTTTTTCATTTCCGGCTCCTTGTAGTAAATAATCGCAAAAAATTTTATAATTTACGATTTATCATTTTATTAATCTTCAAGTTCCATAACTTTCTTTACTTTAAAAAAGTCTCCGTCCTGTTCGGGTGCATTTTTAAAGAGGGCATCTATTGTTTCCCGAGAACTTTTAACAACAACATCGTCTCTCCACACATTTTCACCCGTTCCGCCGTGGCTGGTCGGGGCAATTGTCGAGGTATCAACTTCTTTTATTTTTTCGATATATCCGAGTATCGAGCCAAGCTGTTTTGCCAAACTTTCTTTTTTGCTTTCTTCAAATTCCAACCTTGCAAGAGAAGCAACATAATCAACATCTTTTTTTGATATTTCCATATCCGCTCCTAAAATTTAATCCGATTATTATACAATAAAAAATTTTTAAAGGCAATTTTTGTATAAATTCAAAAATTATATCACAATTAATATATAATTTTGTTTAACGGATACTCTATAATACCTTCCGCACCTGCTCTCTTTAATGCAGGAATAACTTTTTTAACAACATTTTCTTCAATAATAACTTCCAACGCTATCCAGTTGCCGTCGCTTAAATTTGAAATGGTAGGTTTTCTCAATGCGGGAAGAATTTTTTCAACCTGAGGAAGAGTTTTAAAAGGTATATTCATTTTTAAACCGACCATACCTTCGGCAGCCAAAGCACCTTTCAACAATATGGCAAGGTTTTCTATTTTTTCTCTCTTCCAAGTATCTTTCCAAGCATCACCGTTTGCAATAAGTCTGGTGGTGGAAGTAAGAATTTCTTCAACTATTCTTAAATTGTTAGCTCTTAAAGAAGAACCCGTTTCGGTAAGTTCGACAATGGCATCCACAAGTCTGCCCGCTTTAGCTTCCGTAGCACCCCAAGAAAATTCAACACTTGCTTTAACTTTGTTTTTTGCAAAATATTTTTTTGTATAGTTTAAAAGTTCGGTTGCAACTCTTTTACCCTGCAAATCTTTTACGCTTTTTATTTTTGAATCGTTTGGAACGGCAAGTACCCAGCGAACCGGACGAAAACCGGATTTTGCATACTGAAGTTCACAGACTTCTTTTACTTTTGCACCGCTTTCGCATATCCAATCGTATCCCGTTAAACCTGCGTCAAATACACCGTCCTGCACATATTTTGCCATTTCCTGAGAACGGACAAGCATAACTTCCAATTCTTCGTCGTTACAGGTAGGAAAATAAGATCTTGAAGACGTACTTATTTTTATACCTGCTTTCTTAAATAATTCTACAGTTGATTCCTGCAAACTTCCTTTAGGAAACCCTAATCTTAATTTTTTCATATTTTTGTTTTCTCCTTTGAAATGTCTTTTGAAATATCTTGCATTTTGTTTTCGAGTTCTTTGCTGATTTTGCCGAAATTTTTAACGGTTGCCATTCCTTCTTTAATATCCTTTGATACGTTTTTTAAATTTATTCCGTACAAAAATTTAGGAACGTATTTACCGAACATCGGAAGAGCTTTTGACGACACATCCGAAACATATTCCGCTTTCACTCTGATATCACTTATTATTCCTACGGTTCTGTCTATCGTAGGAATGACAAAATTTACGGAAATAATAAAACCCAACAACGCTCCGAGAAACGCTCCGGCAATTTTATCAAATAAAGATAAATACAGGAACTTAACTATTTTAAGAACTATTATACCCGTAATAAAAATAATTACGGCAGTTGCAACAAAAACAAAATAATAATTAATTCCTTCCTGATAAGGATACCTTTCCGCAAGAAGTGCCGAGAAAAAACCTGCCGACACGGCAAAAAAACTTTTAATTATTCCCGCAGAATAACCTATGTACAAAAACAACAATAATATTAAAATTATCGTAATGTTTACCGCTGTGGTTAACATACTCTGTGTATTACTATACCGCTTGCCAGTTTAGGAAAGAAGTAAGTAGATTTCTGAGGCATATTTTCATTATTTAAAGCAATTTCTTTTATTGATTCCACAGGCGTCGCCGGAACCATAATCGCTATCTTATTCGTTTTCTTGGCAAGTTCAACGGCTTCGTTTTCGTCTTTAACATAAACATATCTGTCTGCCGGAACCTGTTCCTTAGGTATCAAAATATTGTGAAGAATACTTACGCCCAAATTTCTGAAAGCTTCACAATTGTCAGGCATTGCTTTCTTCAAAAGTTCGGTATCTTTAATAACAAGAGTTCTGCATTTGCCGTCTTTATATACCAAAATCGGCTGAACTTTTTCGTTCTGCATTTTATGAAAATCTTCACCCGGTAAAACATTAAAATATTTTTCGATATTTTCTTCCAAGTTTGCCGGTTCTTCAATAACTCTGTGCGTAGGCCATATTGAAATTCCCTCGTCTTCCATCGGACACAAGAATGCTAAAACATATCCGTACTCCTTTGTGTCAGAGAAATCTTCTTTTATTCCTTTAATATATTGAAGATAATTCCATGAAGTTTCATATCTGTGATGACCGTCGGCAATAAAAGTTTTTTTATCTTTTAAAGTTTTTTCTACTTCTTCTATAATTTTTTCGTCGTCAACAACCCATAATTTATGGTTGGTCTGCTCTTTATCGGAAGCAACGGAAGACGGTTCTTTTTTTGCAATCTCTTTGCAAAGATTAACTATCCCGTTATTGTCGTCGTTAAACAATAAAAATATCGGGCTTAAATTTGCTTCAACGGCTTTTAAAAGATTCAGTCTGTCTTCTTTCGGAGCGGAAAGAGTTTTTTCATGAGCTTTAACTGCTCCGCCGTGAGGATTTTCTATTTTAAGAGCGGCAAAAAAACCGCGTCTTACCATTTTTCTGCCGTGATCGATAAATTCCTGTTCGTAAAAATACAATGAGGGTTTGTTTTCCTGCAACAAAATACCTTTTGCAAGCCAGTCTTTAAATAAAACACTTGCCTGTTCATATTTATTTTTTGAACCTTCGGCGTCGGAAAGTTCCAGCTTTACCATATTGTTTTCGGATGCTTTCTTTAAATTTTCTTTTTCTTCCGGACTTATCACGTCGTAGGGAGGACAAATCTCCGCAGTTATATTTTTCTTTGCATACCTTACACCGTTAAATGCTTTTACTGTTGCCATTTTATGCTCCTTTCAATTAAAATGTTTTTTAATTTTACATAATATCGCCCGTATTGTCAAAGAAAAAAAATTACAACTTATTTTTAAAATTTTGTATAATATGTGTATGAACTTATCAGATGATGTTAAATTTATTAAAGGCGTAGGACCGAAAAGAGCAGCCGCCCTTGCCAAGCTGAATATACGTACGGTTGAAGACCTGATAACTTTTTTCCCGAGGACATATCAGGACAGGACAAAAGTTACAAAAATATCCGATATCGTATTTAATAACCAATATTGTATTTTCGGCAAAATAAAAAACGCCTATTCAAATAATGTATCAAAAAATATTTCATTGTTTATAGCGGATATTTCGGACGGTTCAAGAGATATTTCCGCCGTGTTTTACAGAAAAACTTCGCCATACTCAAAATATGATATTTTCGCGAGTATGCGACAAAATTTTCAACCGGGCAAATACGTATATATATACGGAACTTTTGAATATAAATTTGCACGAAGACAAATTACCGTCGAAGATTATGAAATTGTCGAAAACGCAACGGATATTCCCAAAACTTTTAATAAACTTGTTCCCGTTTATGATTTAACTTCCGGCATTTCACAAAAAAATATGCTGACTTATACAACGGCTGCCGTAGATACGGCCGCACATTTATATCCGGATGCGATTTCCGATAATCCTAAGTACAAAACACGCCTTATGCCCATAGTACGGGCGATAAAACAACTGCATTTCCCGTCGTCTCTCGAAGAGGCTGAACTTGCAAGAAAATCTTTTGCACTGCAGGAATTTCTGTTAATGCAAATAATTCTCACTAAAGCCCGTCAAAAAAATACCGTTAAACAAAAAACAAACTCGTATAAAGTAACAAGAGAATTTTTAACACCTTTCAAAAATAAATTAAAATTTGAATTTACCAAAGGTCAGAAAAAAGCAATAAATGAAATTTTTTCGGACATGACCGGGCCCAAAGGAATGAACAGAATGTTGATGGGAGACGTCGGTTCGGGAAAGACTGTTGTTGCACTGAGCGCAATTCTTCTTGCAATAGAAAACGGTTATCAGGCTGCGATTGTTGCACCGACGGAAATTCTGGCGGAACAACATTATCTTACATTTAAAAATATGCTTGAGGGCTTAAATATAAAGATGGAGCTTGTAACATCTTCCTGTTTAAGAACAAAGAAAAAACGCGACGAAATTTTAAACGATATAGAAACCGGAAAAACCAATATTATTGTCGGTACTCACTCCGTTATGGAAGAAAGAGTAAAATTCAAAAATTTAAGTCTTGCGGTTATCGACGAACAGCACAGATTCGGCGTAATGCAGAAAGCGGCACTTCTTGCAAAAGGTTCCGTTATAGATATACTTATGATGACGGCTACTCCCATACCGAGGGGACTGGCAATGACAATGTACGGAGAAATATCCATAAGCGTAATAAAAGAATTGCCGCCGAACAGAATACCGATAAAAACGTTCTGTTTCTCCGAGCAACAGGCTTACACGGAAGCACTTGAAGAAATATCGAAAGGCAACCAAGTTTTTATAGTGTATCCTCTTATAGATGAAAGCGATAAAACCGAATTAAAGTCGGCAGTTAAGGAAGCAGAAACTCTTGCCGCGACCGTTTTTAAAAACAACAGAATTGCACTTCTGCACGGAAAAATGTCGCCCAAAGAAAAAAACGATATAATGCAACGATTTAAAAATAAAGAATTTGATGTTTTGGCAGCAACTACGGTAATTGAAGTAGGTATAGATATTCCAAATGCCACAATGATAATAATTCAGCATGCAGACAGATACGGGCTTGCAACTCTTCATCAGTTACGCGGACGTGTGGGCAGAGGTTCAAAACAGTCTTACTGCATACTTGTATCAAATGCCAAAGGACAAAACTCCGCTCAAAGGTTGGCAATAATGACACGAACAAATGACGGTTTTAAAATTGCCGAAGAAGATTTAAAAATGCGCGGACCGGGAGAATTCACCGGTACAATGCAACACGGGTTTCCCGAATTTAAGGCAGGCGACATCGTAAAGGATGTGGAAATTATCGAATATACCAAAAATATAGCTCAAGATATTATCAAAAACGATCCGACACTGTCTTTACCCGAGAACTCAAAAATCAAACAACTTATAAGCAGCAACAAATATTGTGAATTGTCGAAAATTATTCAGGTAGGCTAACCGAAAATTCTGCATTTTTATGCAGCAGAAAGCACACCCGATTGATTTTTATAACAGTAAGTCCGATATGTGAGGTATATTGATGCTAAAAAGAACTTTAGCCAAAACAACAAAAGACGTTTCAAAAATAAAATCGGTTAAAAAAATTGAAAAGACGGTGAAATGAAATAGACTTTTGTTAAAAATTTTGATAAAATAAGCGAAGATAAAATAATAAACAATATCGGGAGAAAACAAAAATGAATACAATTGAAAAATTAAAAGAAGATATGAAAACTTATATGAAAGCTAAAGATATGGTAAGCCTTAACACCGTTAGAGGAATACTCAATGAGATAAATGTAAGAGATTTAAAAGGAATAAAAATAAATGAGGAAGAAATAATAAAAGTTCTCAGAAGCGAAGCTAAAAAAAGAAAAGAATCCGTTGAAACTTTTCAGAAAGCCGGAAGAACGGATTTGAGCGAAAAGGAAGAAAAAGAATTAAAAATAATTGAAGGATATCTTCCTGCGGAAATCTCCGACGAAGAATTAACCGCAAAGCTTAAAGAAGTTGTTGCTTCCTGCGAAGATAAAAGTTTCGGTACGGTTATGAAAGCATCAATTGCCGCTCTTAAAGGTGCTGCCGACGGGAAAAGAATTTCCGCAATACTGAAACAAATACTTTAGAGATAATTATGAAAAGTATAATATTAAAAAAATCCGAAGAGAAAAGAGTTAAATCGGGACATCAATGGATTTTCTCCAACGAAATAAAAGATATTTTAGGGAAACCGCAATCCGGTGAGATTGCGGAGTGTTATGATTTTTCCAATAATTTTATCGGAATAGGTTTTTATAATCCGCATTCTTTAATAGCATTTAGACTTATATCACAAAAAAATGAAATCGTTGACGTGAAATTTTGGCAGAACAAAATTGCTAAAGCATATGAACTGAGAAAATTTTTATATCCCGAACAAAATTCTTTCAGAGTTTTTTACGGCGAAAGCGACGGAATAAGCGGATTTATTCTCGACAAATATGAAGATTATTGCGTTGCACAGTTTATTTCAGCAGGTGCAGACAGAAACAAACATGATATTTTGGAAGCGGTTCAAAATGTTATTGAACCTAAAGGAATAATGGTTCGCAACGATTCCGCTTTGAGAAAACTTGAAGAATTACCGCAGGAAAATGAGGTGTATTCCGGTGAAATTCCCGACGATGTCATAATAACCGAAAACGATATAAAATATCACGTAAATATTAAGTCCGGACAGAAAACAGGTTTTTTCTTTGACCAAAGAGATAACAGGAAATTACTTCAAAAATATTGTAAAGATAAAAAAGTTTTGGACTGTTTTACGCATACCGGTTCTTTCGGGCTTAACGCATTGAAAGCCGGTGCAAAGGAAGTAATATTTGTAGATTCTTCAAGACCGTCCTTGGAAATAGCTTCAAAAAATTATGAACTGAACGGCTATAAAAATTTTAACGGTATAGTTGCCGACGCACAGGAATATATCTGTTCCAAAGAGGCAGCGGGAGAGAATTTTGAAGTTGTAAATATTGATCCGCCGGGACTTATTAAAAGTAAAAAAGATTTTTTTGCAGGATATAAACATTATGCCAAACTTAACGAACAGGCAATAAGATTATTAAAGAGCGGCGGGATATTTGCTACAAGTTCGTGTTCTCACCATTTGTCACCGAGCGATTTTGTTAAAATGATAAGGGAAGCTTGTTCAAGAGCAGGGAAAACTGCAGTATTTTTGGAACTGTCCGCACAGGCAAAAGACCATCCCATACTTATTTCAATGCCTGAGACACAATATCTTAAATTCGCCATACTGCGAATTTTATAACACATCGCTTTCTTAATTTAATTTTTATCATAAATTTTTATAATTTCTTTGCGAAACAAGTCCCGGATGACATACCGAACGACGAGCCAAATAACAGCAGATACATAAACGGAATAACAAACTCCTAAAGATTCGAGTACTTCTTAAAGCAGGATTGCAATACTACGGCAGTTCTGCTTTTTTTCTTTGCATTTTCTTTTATATTATTATAAAATATAACATGACAATTTATAATCGACGTAAGGAGTATTAAATGGCAATAACTTACAGAAAAGCCGGAGTAAATATTGATGCAGGTAATGATCTTGTCAAAAGACTTAAAAAGAAACTTCCGAAAGTCGGAGGTTTCGGCGGAGCGTTCCCTATCGACGGGACAAAATATAATTTGGTCAGCTCCACCGACGGCGTAGGAACTAAATTAAAAATAGCTTTTCTTGTAAATAAACACGATACCGTCGGTATAGATTTGGTAGCAATGAACGTTAACGATATAATTTGCGTAGGAGCAAAACCTCTTTTCTTTTTGGATTATTTTGCATGCGGAAAACTTAATGTTGCGTTAACCGAAAAAGTTATCGGCGGAATTATTGCGGGATGCAAACAGGCAGACTCACAGCTTATCGGCGGAGAAACTGCGGAAATGCCGAGCTTCTATAAAGGCGAAGATTATGATTTGGCAGGTTTTGCCGTCGGTATTATAGAAAAAGGAAAAGAAATAACCGGGAAAGATATTAAAGACGGAGATATTATAATCGGATTGCCGTCCAGCGGTCCTCATTCCAACGGATATTCTCTTATAAGAAAAGTTTTCTCGGAAAAAGAACTTAAAAAATATTCAAAACAACTGTTAGCTCCGACGAGAATTTACGTAAAAGAAGTTCTTGCCGCACTAAAAAAATTCAACAACGGAAAAAATAAAAAAATATCAGGTATTGCACATATTACCGGCGGAAGTTTCTACGATAAAATAGGGAGAATTTTACCCGAAAACGCACATGTAATAATAGATAAAAAATCATGGAAAGTTCCCGAAATATTTAAGATTATTCAAAAAAAAGGGAATGTCCCCGAGAATGATATTTACAGAACGTTGAATATGGGTATAGGAATGACAATATTTGTCCGTCCTCAATATGCAAAAGAAATAAATAAATTTTTTAAAGGCTCCAAGATTATAGGCTGTGTAAAAAAAGGTAACAAAGGAGTTGAATTGGTATGATTAAAAAACTTGCGGTTTTAATATCGGGTAACGGTTCAAATTTACAGGCGATTATAAACTCAACAAAAGACGGAATTCTTAAAGACGTCGCAAAGATTGCGGTTGTTATATCAAGCAATCCAGATGCGTACGGTTTGGAAAGAGCTAAACAGGCAGGACTAAAAGCCGTTGCGTTGGATTACAAGAATATGCCCAAGGAACAGTATGACGAAGAAGTTTACAGGCATATAAAGGAGTCCGGTGCCGATTTGGTATGTTTGGCAGGATATTTAAGAAAAATATCTCATAAGATTATCAGCGAATACAAATCAAAAATATTGAATATTCATCCCGCATTGCTCCCCAAATACGGCGGTAAAGGAATGTACGGACATCATGTTCACGAAGCCGTAGTAAAAAACAAAGAGAAAAAATCGGGTGCTACCGTGCATTTTGTTGACGACGATTATGATACGGGCTATATCATAATGCAAAAAGAAGTTTTCTTAAACGAAGACGAAAGCCATGAAGATGTTGCAAAAAAAGTTCTTGTCGTAGAACATGAAATTTTCCCTCAGGCAATAAAGAAAGCCATTGAAAACGAACAGAAAAAAACAAATAAGGATAAATAAATGATACCAAGATACGCAAAGCCGGAAATGGAAGCAATTTGGACTGACGAGAACAGATTCAAAATAATGTTGGAAGTTGAAATATTGGCGTCGGAAGCAATGGCAAAGTTGGGCGTTGTTCCGAAAGCCGCAATTGAAAAAGTAAGAAAGAAAGCTAAAATAAATAAGGACAGAATTAACGAAATAGAAAAGACAGTTAAACACGATGTTATAGCATTTTTGACAAGCGTTGTGGAAACCGTCGGACCTGAAGCGAGATTTTTGCATATGGGTATGACATCGTCGGATGTTTTGGATACTTCGCTTGCCGTTCAGATGAGGCAGGCTTGTCTTTTGTTGATAAAAGAAACAAAAGAACTGATGAAGATAACAAAAAAGTTGGCTTTCAAATATAAATTTACCCCCACCATGGGCAGAAGCCACGGCGTTCATGCCGAGCCTACTACTTTCGGTTTGAAAGTTGCCAATTGGTACAGCGAATTGTCACGTTCACTCGACAGATTAAACTATGCATTGGAAACCGTCAGTTACGGAGCAATTTCCGGTGCCGTCGGAACATTTGCACATTTAAGCCCGAAAGTCGAAGAGTATGTTTGCAAAAAATTAAATCTTAAACCGGAACCCGTTTCCACACAGATTGTTCCGCGTGACAGACACTCCATATTTTTATCCGCAATTGCTCACGTCGGAGCAAACCTTGAAAGGATCGCTCTTGAAATAAGACATTTACAGAGAACTGAAGTTGCCGAAGCCGAAGAACCTTTTACAAAAGGACAAAAAGGTTCGTCTGCCATGCCGCATAAAAGAAACCCGATAATTTCCGAAAATATCTGCGGATTTGCAAGACTTTTAAGAGGATATGCCGTTACCGCAATGGAAAATATTGCTTTGTGGCACGAAAGAGATATCAGTCATTCATCGACGGAAAGAATAATGATGCCCGATGCAACGATGGGGCTTTATTATATTTTGAAAAGAATGCAGGGACTTTTGAGCGGATTAAACGTATATCCGGAAAACATGAAAAAGAATCTGAACAAAACTCAGGATGTTATTTGTTCCGGAACAATGCTTTTGACGCTGGTAGATAAAGGCTTGACCAGAGAACAAGGCTATGCGATTATGCAGAGATTGGCATTTTCGGCAAGAGAGAAAAATGTAAGCCTTGAGGAAGTTGCATTAAAAGACGAAGAAATAAGAAAATATATGAACGAAAAAGAAATCAGAAGAGACTGCGATATTGCACCGCACTTTAAAAACGTGGACTTTATATTTAAAAGAGTATTTAAAAAATAAATTAAATCCGTAGGATTTTTTTTGGGGGAATAATGTCTAACTTCAAGTATTACCTAAATTCAGACGGAAGTTTCGTAATTGAAAATTACAATCTTGCTCCTACGTTTGCAAGCTTCTTTCCGGGAATTGCCGGCGTAAAAGGTATTCCCATGTGGGCATACTATGTCAACAGAGCTCAAGGTATTTCCACTTTCGGTATAAAAAATAAAAACTATGCAATAATGGAATTTTATCCCGCAAACGTCAGCTACAGTATTGTAAACACTTTCGGCTTCAGGACATTTTTTAAAATCAAAAAAGGTAAAGATATTATCTGTTATGAACCGTTCAAAAACAATTCCGCAGATACAAAAAACGTAAAGCAAACCATGATAATTTCTTCTTACGATTTAACTATAGAAGAAGTAAATAAACAAACGGGAATAAAAACCACGGTAAATTATTTTACTTTGCCGAACCAACCTTTGGCAGGTCTTTTAAGAAAAATTTCCGTCGAAAACATCTCAAATAAAGATATGCAGATAGAAATTGTTGACGGTATTCCTAAAATTCTTCCTTACTATGTTAATTCCTGGGCTCAGAAATATATGTCCACCACCATTCAGGCATGGACAAAAGTTGATAACTTCGATAAGACGGGTGTTCCTTTCTACAGATTAAAAGTTGAGACGGCGGACACATCAGAAGTTGTGGAAATTACGGAAGGGAATTTCTATTATGCTTTTACCGAAGACAAAAAATTAAACCGGGCTGACGTTATTATTGACCCCGACATAATTTTCGGTTCGAATACGGGGCTTTCTTATCCGGAAAAATTGTTTAACGAAAACTTTAAATATCCTCGGTCGCAGTTTGCCGACAATAAATATCCTACTGCTTTCAGCTATGTAAAACAGAATTTGAAAGCCTCATCTTCGACGACAATTTATTCCGTTACCGGGCATATAGACAGCGTAAAATCTTTAAACCGTTTTATAAAAAATTGCAACAAAAAATATTTTGAAACAAAACGGGAAGAAAATAAAAATCTTATAAATTCCATCACTTCAAATATGGCTACGAAGTCGGCAATTCCCGAATTCGATATGTATTGCAGACAGAATTATCTCGACAACGTTATGAGAGGCGGACTTCCGATAGAGTTTAAATATAACGATAAATCCGCAATGTATTATGTTTTTTCCAGAAAGCACGGCGATTTGGAAAGAGATTATAACGAGTTTCAGGTTTCGCCCAATTACTATTCTCAGGGTAACGGCAACTACAGAGATGTTAATCAGAACAGAAGAAAAGATATTTTCTTTAATCCCAACGTTAAAGACAGTGCCGTAAAAATATTTTACAACCTTTTACAGATTGACGGCGGAAATCCGCTCGTAGTAAAAGGGACACTTTTTGTTATGGACACAAAGAGCAAAGAATATAAAGAAATTTTAAATGATTTGGTAAATAAAGCCGATGAAGAAAAATTAAATAACTTTTTTGCCAAACCTTTTGAACCGGGTTCACTGGCAGTATTCGTAGAATTTTCAAACATTAAAACAAAAATAAAATTTGAAGATTTTATTGCCAAAATTGTTACAAGTTCCAAAGCCCAAAATGATGCCGATTTCGGCGAAGGCTATTGGGTTGACCATTGGAAATATAATTTCGACATATTGGAAAGTTTCCTTTCTATTTATCCCGATAAGAAAAACGATTTGTTTTTCAACGACAAATCTTTCATCTATTATGATTCCGACCACTATGTTGTTCCGAGGAGCAATAAATATGTTTTAACTCCGCAAGGGACGGTTCGTCAATACGCTTCCGTTGCAAAGAGCAAAGAAAAAGCCGATTTGATAGCAGCAAGAAAAGTTAATCCCAACGCTTTAAGAACGAAAAACGGTCATGGCGATATTTATTATGCTACTCTGGCTTCAAAGTTCGTTACGATTATGGCCGTAAAGTTTGCCACTTTGGATAGCGAGGGTATCGGTATAGAAATGGAAGCAGATAAGCCCGGCTGGTATGATTCTTTAAACGGTCTTCCGGGACTTTTCGGTTCTTCCACTCCGGAAGTTTTTGAATTAAGAAAAATGATGATTTTCTTTAAAGAGCTTCTTGCGGAAAACAAAAATCAAAAAATATCCGTTCCTGCAGAAACTGCAAAATTCTTTAAAGGAATAATAACTCTCCTTGATAAAAAATTATCTTCTTTTGAATTCTGGGATAAAGCAACAACGCTTAAAGAGGAATACAGAAAGTCCGTTCTTTTCGGTATAGACGGGAAAGAAGAAATTTTGTCGGCAGATTTAATAATTAAATTTATCGATAAGGCCGTTGCCAAAATAAATGCAGGACTTAAAAAAGCAATAGATCCCAAAACGGGATTGTATTTTACTTATTTCAGATATGATGCAATAAAATATAAAGATAACGGAAAGAAAAATTTAAAAGGATTACCTTGCGTTACGGTAAGCCAATTTAAAAAATACCCGTTGCCTTTATTCTTGGAATCAGAAACTCATTATATGAGAATGGAAGAAAACAAAGACGCAGCAAAGAAACATTTTGCGGCAATAAAAAAAAGCAGCTTATATGACAAAGAATTAAAAATGTTTAAAGTTTGTTCTTCTCTGGCAGGAGAATCAAACGAAATCGGACGTTCCAGAGTATTTTTGCCGGGCTGGTTGGAAAACGAATCCGTATTTATGCATATGGAATTTAAGTATTTGTTGGGGCTTTTAAAAGCCGGTCTTTTCGACGAATTTTTTGCTTCAATAAAAACCTGTTTCCCGTGCTTCTTAAAACCGGAAGTTTACGGAAGAAGTATTTTGGAAAATTCTTCTTTTGTTTCTTCAAGTGCTTTCCCCGATAAAAGAAATTGGGGAAGAGGTTTTGTTGCACGTTTAAGCGGTTCAACGGCGGAATTTATAGATATGTGGCTTACGATGGTTTTGGGTTATAAACCTTTTTCAATAAATAAAGATAACAATCTTGTTTTCAGTTTAAAACCTTTAATCTCTTCGGAATTTTTCGATAAGAAAGGAATATTTGAGACAAAACTTTTCTCCGTAACGAGTTTGGTTTATGTCAATAAATCAAGAAAAAGCACATATTTGCCGAACGTGAATATATCCGAATTTGAAATTGAGTGGAACGACGGAACAAAAGAAGTTATAACAGGTGCGGATGTGATTGGCGAAAAAGCCGAAAAAATAAGAAACAGACAAGCCCGCAAAATAACGGCAACTTTTTAATTTCATACCACAAAAAAGGTTAATTACAAATAAAACTCCCGTCCGATTTTATCAATATTACGGATAAGCGGACGGGAGTTATTTTTATGAAAATAAGAAAATTTAACCGTTAGTTTTATTTACCTTTTACGGAGTCTGATATTTTCTTACTGATATTTTCCAAAGAAGAAGTTTCCAAATTGATATTTTTCAACAATTCATCTTTTTGAGATTGTAAGGATTTTTCGACTTCTTTTACTTTTGCCTGTGCCATCTCATTAACTTTAGCTTGAATTTTCGCTTTAGCTTCATTAACCTTAGACGAGAACATTTTGGATATTGCATCGGAAAGTTTCTTATCTATATCGGAAGTTATTTTGATATTTAAGTTTTCGCTATCCTGAGACGATGCTTCAAGATTAACTTTAAAAGATTTTATGGTATTTGTAACTTCAGCCAAATACTTCAAATTACCGCTGACTGAAGCAACACTTTTTTCTTTTATGTTATTGAAAAAGACATCGGCTTTGCACAACAAACCTTTTCTGTTTAAACTGAAATTCCCTACGGCATTTACTTCCGCCGTATCTACCAAAGGAAGATAGTCGTTAGGTTCAATATTTAAAGCCGTCCCCGACAAACCGTTAAGCGATACCGTTGCACTGTCTTCATAGTTATATTTTCTGTGATCAAACGTTCCTATGGCAACAAGAGACTGCGTAGTATTATTTCCCTTAATATCAAATATTATCGGATTAACAACCATACTCGGCGAAGAAGAAATATTTCTTATAACACCTTCAAAGTCTATACCTGCAACATCTTTACCTGTTGCGGTATTTCCCGATACGCTGATTTCCGAAATAAGAAGAGCCGGATACAATATTTGTCTAAATATTACATCTCTTCCCAAAGCTCTTTCTTTAACGGTGTTTACTTCTTTTTCGTCGGCAGATTTCTCGGGCATATACTTTTTAACGATAGAAATATAATAAATAACTTTTTCCGCTTTCTCCACCCATTTTTTACCGAAGAGCATTTGTGAAATATTCTTGGTATTTATGTTTGGCAATGATATTTTCTGAGATATTGCATCAACATCATTTGAGATGGAACTTTTTAATTCTTTGGAAATATCGGCAGCCGAAGAAACATCTTTTTTGATATTGTTCAAATCGCTAATCATACCGTCAATTTCCGTTTTGATTGTTTTAAGTTCGGAAACTTTTTTTGCGGTATCGGAAAGTGCCGACAAATTAAAAGAATTGAAATTTGTTTTGGAAATATCGTCAACGAGAGATTTTGCCTTATCTATTTTTTCCTGATAATTATTATTGGCAAGTTGTTCCTGATATTTTTTGTATTTATCCTGAAGTTCCGTTGATAATGCTTCAGCCCGTTTTACGGAAGATAAGCCGGTTTGTTCGACAAGTTTATCAACATCAAAATCCTTAAGTTGTTCCTGAATTTGATTAAAAGCTTCTACCGACGGAAGATTATTGAATTCCGCCGTTGTTTTTTCTTTTGCGGAATTAAAAAGTTTTGTAAGTTTACCGTCTTTTTTCTCCTGTTTATTATACTTCTTTTCCTGTTTTGGAGGAAGTTGTCCCGAAGTTTTTCTGTCGGTATTTAATTTTATTCCCTCAACGCTCATTTCATCTATAATAACTTTTTTCCTTAAAAGAGGAGAGAACCGAACACCAAAAGCTATTCTGTTTATATCAACCAAATTTTTGAAGTAATCGTTTCTGTCGGCACATCTTAAACCGTTTATCGTTATGGAACAATTTTTCAAACTTGTTTTTAAATAATCTATTTCAACTTTCGCTCCCGTTACCATCTGTGCCGAGGAGATAATTATATTTTTTAAAATTTTATCAAGAAAGAAAATATTGAATACAACAATCAACGCAACTATTATTGCCGTTATTGATACAAAACTCCATCTTATCATTTTCATATTTTTATACCCGCCTACTTAACAAGATTTACTACTTTTGTAGTATTTATTGCAGCACTTAAAATCTTAACAACTTTCCATTTGGAAACTTTATCTCTCAAGTGCGTTCTGTAATAAACTAAAATTTTCTTTGCCAAAATTCCGTTGGGAATAAACATTATCAAACCGAAAAGTAAACTTCCCATCACGACGGAATTGTTAAAATGCGTAAAAGGAACTACCGGCAAATTATAAAGCCAAGTATAAAATGAATTAAGTATATCAATATTTAAAACATAAAAACCGATAACATCAAAAAGCGGATCAAGCGCAAAACTTAATATTGCATACAGCGAGCAGGAAATAAGTGCCGCAGTAATGTTTACTCTGAACAGCATAATTACTACAAACAAAACTATTTTCATCATCATATTAGGAACAAGCCCTAAAATGCAGCCGAGTGCCGCTCCCCACGCAATTTGATCGGGAGATACATCGGTTTGAAACATTACAATAATTTCTTTTAGAATTTTCATTAAAAACATTTTATAACTCCTTAAAAAATCGCTTTGCGATTTTTAGCTGTCGTTACAACTTTTCAACTGTCTTTCTGTCATGCTGAGCTTGTCGAAGCATCTCGCCGTTGCCGTTTGCCGTTGCCGTTCATTGTACATTGTACATTATACATTAAAAATTGCCTTTGGCAATTTTTACTACTTCTTCCGGGGTTTCGGCTGTATAATCGGGAGCAAGCTCTTTCATCTGTTTCAAAGAAGAATATCCGTACAAAAGCCCTATGGTCTTTACACAGGCATTTTTACCGACTTTCACATCATTAAACCCATCGCCCACCATAACAACATTTTTTTTATCAAGCGAATATTTTTTCATTATTTCATAAATCGGAACGGGACTCGGTTTTTTCTCGCTGAAAGAATCACCGCCGAAAACATCATCAAAATATTTTATTAAATCAAGACTTTCTATGATTTTTTTTGAAAAGACTTCCGTCTTGTTTGATAAAACAACTTTTTTATATTCGGATAAATTTGCCAACATTTCGGCTACACCGATATAAGGTTTAGTTTTATCAAGTAAATGTTGTGCATAAAAACCTTTAAAAGTTTTTACGGCATTTTCAAGTTTTTTATCGTCAAGTTCAGGTAATACGGATTTTACGAGAGCAGGAATTCCGCTGCCTAAAAAAGATGATACTTTTTCAACGGTCAAAGGTTCAAAGCCGTATTCGGCTCTTGCGTAATTTGCCGCGTCGGTTAAATCGTATTTAGAATCGACAAGCGTTCCGTCCAAATCAAAAATAATAAGTTTTATGTCGGACGGAACATTTTTGTTATATGCATTTAAAACCATTTTATTATTCCGGGTATATATTCAACTCTATCCAAATATTGAGGAACTATCCTTATTGTGTATCCGCAGTGTCCTACAATTCTTGTCTCTTTTTCAAGTTCATAAATATACGTACCGTCGGCTTCTTTTGAAACCATTGTCATATTTTCAAAAGATTCATCGCTTAAAGTATTCTTGGAAGCCAAATATCCTTCATAAACTTGAACGAAAATATCTTCCGGATTAATGCCTGCCAAATTAACTTTTGCTCTTATTTTTATTTTTTCTCTGAGTTTTATATTCCTGTTACCGGCATTATCTTCCGCACTGACGATGGAAACCTTAGACCAATTTTTCTCTATACCGTTCTGCCATACATTTTTCTTTTTGGCAAGATCAAAATTATTTTCTTTCATTTTTTCGGTCTGTTCAATAGACGGAACATAAAATTTTCTTGTATAATCTTCAATCATTCTGTTTGTATTGAACATCGGACCTACGGTTTTCATACAGGTTTTCATCTTGCTTATCCAACCTCTGGGAAGATTATCCTGTCCTCTGTCGTAGAATAAAGGAACGATTTCTTTTTCCAATATTTCATAAATTGATCTTGATTCCATTTCGTTTTGATATTCCAAATCGTCATATTTATCGATAGAACCTATAACCCAGCCGTTTTCTCCGTTATAACCTTCGCACCACCATCCGTCAAGCACGCTGAAATTTATTGCACCGTTAACTGCCGCTTTCATTCCGCTTGTACCGGAAGCTTCTTCCGGTCTTAAAGGATTGTTAAGCCAAATATCTACGCCCTGTACCAAATAGTGTGCAACATTCATATCATAATCTTCAAGGAAAACAACTTTATATCTCAAATCCGGATCGGAAGTAAGCGAAACAATACTCTTAATAATTTCTTTACCTTTATCGTCTTTCGGATGAGCTTTACCGGCTATAATTATCTGAACCGGTTTATCTTTATTTAAAAGAATTCTTTTTATTTTATCGATATTTCTGAAAATAAGATTTCCTCTCTTATAAGTTGCAAATCTTCTTGCAAAACCGATAGTCAATGCTTCCGGATCTAAAACTTCGTCGGCAAAAGAAACCATATGTTTTGACAAGCCTCTTCTTTCAAGTTGTGCTCTTAATCTGTTTCTTGCAAAAGAAACAAGTCTTTCTTTTCTTCTTTCGTGGCTTCTCCAAAGTTCGGCATCGGGGATATCGGCAACCTGCTGCCATAATGTTTGATCTTCCGGCTCGTCTATCCAAGCATTGCCCAAATATCTCTGAAACAATCCCGCAAATTCGTAAGATATCCAAGTATTTGTATGAATACCGTTGGTAATATGCGTAATGGGGATTTCTTTTCTGGGAACACCCGGCCATACATTTTGCCACATCTGTCTTGATACCGTAGCATGAAGTCTGGATACACCGTTGGCTTTACCGCAGGCTTTCAACGCAAGTATGGTCATCGAGAAATCTTTATCGGGATTGTCGGATTTTATATCTTTATCTTTACCGAGTGCGAGGAATTCTTCTTTCGTTAAACCTAATTCTTTGTACATACTTTCAAAATATGTCGTTACAAGAGAAGAAGAAAATACTTCGTTTCCCGCAGGAACGGGAGTATGCGTGGTAAATACGCAATTTGCTTTAACAACTTTCTGTGCTTCGCCGAAAGACAAACCTTTTTTCATTAACATTCTCATTTTTTCAAGAAGTAAAAATGCGGAATGTCCTTCATTTATATGAACTACCGAAGGATCGATATTCAAAAGTTCCAAAACTCTCATACCGCCTACGCCGAGAAGTTTTTCCTGCTTTATTCTCATTTCCTTATCACCGCCGTAAAGCTCACCGGTAATAACTCTGTCTTCGGGAGAATTCTTTTCAAAGTCGGTATCAAGGAGATACAGAGAAACTCTTCCTACTTTTACTCTCCAAATTCTTGCAAAAACAATTTTGTTTTGAGGAAGATCTATATTTATGAATAACGGTTCTCCTTTATCATCGGTTAAAAGTTCCAACGGCATACTGTAAAAATGATTCATTTTGTATTCTTCTATCTGCCAGCCGTCTATACTTAAGTGTTGTTTAAAATATCCGTTTCTGTATAAAAGACCTATACCTACCAAAGGAAGTCCCATATCGCTTGCGGATTTCAAATGATCGCCCGAAAGAACTCCCAAACCTCCGGAGTATACAGGCAAACTTTCATGTATTGCAAACTCCGTCGAGAAATAAGCAATTTTTTTATCTTTGTATTCCGGGAAAGTTTTATCAAACCATGTCGGCATAGACATATATTTATCAAGTTCGTCTTTAACCATTTTCATATGAGAAAGAAAACTTGTATCCTGAGCAAGCTCCTCGAGCGTTTCCTGTCTTACAAGCCCGAGCATTGCTTTGGGATTATGATAAGATTCTTCCCAAATATGTCTGTCCAATCTTCTAAACAACTCAACCGCATCGCTGTTCCAGCACCACCACATATTTTCCGAAATTTCACGTAAATCTTTTAACGGTTCCGGCAAAGAAGGTGTAACAACAAAAGCTTTCGCTTTTACCGCCGAAAAAACTTCCTGATTTTCATTGAATAAATCTTGTTCGTTGATCATCAAATTCTCCTTATTATATAACAATTTACAATTTAAAAATTGTAAATCTAAATTTGCTTCACAAATTCTTAGCTGTAGTTACAACTCTTCAACTTTTCAACTGTTCAACTGTCGTTGTCGTTTCGTCGTTAATTGTACATTAAAATTGTCTTTTGCAATTTTTATAATATCACGTATGTCCAAAAAATCAAAGCAAGGAAAAAGGAAATAAGTTTCAGTTCCCAATTCCTTAAAATATATTTTTTAATCTTTTTAAAATTTATTTTCTTATTGTTCATTGTTTATATGCCTTTGTTTATAATTATCCGACAAAGTTTTTAATAATTTTTCTCTGGCGACAACAGATATTTCGCCGCCTATGCAAACTGATATTCTTCCCGTCTCCTCGGATACTACCACAACAACGGCATCGGTTAATGCCGATATACCGATAGCGGCTCTGTGTCTGGTGCCCAAATGTTTAACTTCCAGTTCGGTACTTATGGGAAGCACACATCCCGCCGAGTGAAGCCTTTCATTTTTTATGATAACCGCACCGTCGTGAATTGGAGATTTGGTATTAAATATCGACAGCAAAAGTTCATGACTGATTTTTGCGTCAAGCATAATTCCCGTATCGGTGTAATTCTTCAAACCGAAACTTTTCTCTATAACAATCAACGCACCTGTTCTGGATTTACTCATTTCTATTGCAGCTTCAGAAATTTCCCCGAGAAAATTTGTTTTAATATCGGTTTCGTTAAATGCAATTTTACTCCCGAGTTTGGCAAGAGCATATCTGATTTCCGACTGAAATACTACGGATAAAATAATAACCGCGGCAAGCCAAAATTTATTCATCAGCCACGACAACGCCCTTAAATGAATTACATCTTTTGCGATAATCGTAATGGCAAAAAGAGCTATCAAACCGATAACAATTTGGATGGTTCTCGTACCTTTTATAGCCACCAAACATTTATAAAAAATAAACGAAACTACCAAAATATCCAAAATGTTTACTATGTATGTAGTCCAAATATGATAAATAAAATCCATCTTTATGCCTCTATATTTTTTTGACGGCATTAACTATCCGTAATGCCTGTTTTATTTCTTTAACGTTATGAACTCTTAAAATATCAGCACCTTGCGTGGCGGCTAAAACATTTGCGGTTATGTTTGCGGAAACTCTTTCTTCGTGCTTTTCGTTTTTTATCACTTTTGCAAGAAAACTTTTATTGGATATACCGACAAGCAACGGATAATTTAAAGATTTAAATTCAAAAAGTCTTTTCAATATTTCCAAGTTGTTATCGACGGTTTTTCCAAACCCGATTCCCGGATCAATTATTATTGAT
>CALGGE010000100.1 GCA_937916125.1 uncultured Elusimicrobia bacterium
GCAATGTACAATGTATGATGTACAATGTACAATGAACGACAACTGCAACGACAACGACAAACGGCAACTACAACGACGAGATGCTTCGACAAGCTCAGCATGACAGACAGGACGACAGTTAAACCGTTCAACCAAATTTACGAAATAATTTTTAAGGTGGTAAAATGAAGAATTTAGTAATTGTGGAGTCTCCCGCAAAATCAAAAACAATATCCAAAATTTTGGGTAGTGATTATATTGTTAAAAGTTCTTTCGGACATATTAGGGATTTGCCCGAACATAAAATGGGTGTCGATGTTGACAATAATTTTGAACCCACTTACGAAGCAATGAGCAAATCCAAAAAAGTTATTTCCGATTTAAAAAAAGCCGTTGCCGAAGTAGGACATGTATATCTTGCAACCGATTTGGATAGAGAGGGAGAAGCTATTGCGTGGCATTTGCAGCAATTACTGAAACTTCCGGATAATATTACCGATAGAATAACTTTTCATGAGATAACAGAAAGTGCAATAAAAGATGCCGTTAAACATCCGCGAAAGATAGATATGGCTCTTGTAGACAGTCAGCAGGCAAGAAGAATTCTCGACAGACTTGTCGGTTATAAATTGTCGCCGGTTTTATGGAAGAAAATTAAAAGAGGTCTTTCCGCCGGACGTGTGCAGTCGGTTGCCGTTATGATGATATGCGACAGAGAAGAAGAAATTGCGGCATTTATTCCGGTAGAATATTGGTCAATTACGGCGGAATTACAAAAAGATAAAACAACTTCGTCGTTTAAAGCTGCACTTGTTTCCAAAGACGGTAAAAAATTTGATAAACTTGACATAAAGAACAAACAGCAGGCAGACGATATATTAAAAGATTTAAAAAATGCTTCTTATGTTGTTTCTTCCGTTGAGAAAAAAGAAAGAAAAAGAAGTCCTTATCCTCCGTATACCACATCAACAATGCAACAGGATGTTTCAAGACGGTTGGGTTTTTCTTCGTCCAAGACAATGTCTGTCGCACAGAAATTATATGAAGGTATCAATATCGGCGGACAGGGCGTAGTCGGTCTTATCACTTATATGAGAACCGACTCTCTCAATGTCGCCTCGATTGCACAGAAAGAAACTTTAGGTTTTATCGATGCGAATTTCGGTAAAGATTTTGTTCCTTCGAAGCCGAGATTTTATAAAACAAAATCAAAAGGTGCTCAGGAAGCACACGAGGCCATCAGACCGACTTCCGTTAAAAGAACGCCTGCAATGATGAAACAATATTTAACGTCCGACGAATATAAACTTTATACGGCGATATGGAACAGATTTGTTGCAAGCCAAATGGCTGATGCGGTTTATGATACGACGACTATAGACATAAAAGCAAATAATTATATGTTCAGAGCTTCCGGCAGCACTTTAAAATTTGAAGGTTTTATGAAAGTTTACTCTGTTGCCGACGATGGCGATAAAGAACCTAAACTTCCCGTTGTTAATAACGGAGATAATCTGAATTTGTTGAATATTATTCCGGAACAGCATTTTACCGAGCCTCCCGCCAGATATAACGAGGCAAGTTTAATTAAAACGCTTGAAGAATACGGAATAGGGCGTCCTTCCACTTATGCCCCGACGATAAAAACGATTCAAGACAGGCTTTACGTCAGGCTGGATAATAAAAAATTTTATCCTACGGAATTGGGAACGGTTGTAAATAAGTTTTTAAAAGAAAATTTCAAAGACGTTATAAATTATAAATTTACGGCAGATATTGAAGAAAAATTTGATGATATTGCCGAAAATAAAGTTAAATGGCAGACTGTAATAAAAAAATTCTATGAACCGTTTGCGGGTTTTATAACTAAAGCCGAAGGGGCGGAACGTCAGAAAGTTCAGCCGAAAGCCACAAATGAAATCTGTCCGAAATGCGGTAAGCCTATGGTTATCAGAGACAGTCGCAGAGGACCTTTTCTTGCATGTACGGGCTATCCGGAATGCAAAACGGCTTTTTCGATAGATAAGGACGGCAACAAGATTTCCAACGAGCCGGAAAAGACCGAAGAAAAATGTCCGAAATGCGGCGGAGTTATGCTGAAAAAAATAGGTTTTAGAGGTAAGTCATATCTTGCCTGCGAACATTACCCCGAATGTAAAACTACGTTTGCTTTAGATAAAAACGGCAACAAAGTAATAAAACCGGAACCTGAAAAAACCGATATTAAATGTGAAAAATGCGGAAGTATAATGCTTAAGAGAATGGGGAAAAGAGGTCCGTTTTTAACGTGTTCGGCTTTTCCCAAATGCAGAAACTTGCAATGGATTAATAACAAAACACAAAAAGCCGAAACCCCGGAAAAGAAGGCAAAAAAGTCCGGGACGAAAAAAGCTAAAAAGCAGTAAGAAAGTTTCGCCTTTTTGTTTGAGGTAAATATTTGTTTGAAAAACGAATAATAATTTGGTAAAATAGCAAAACTTCAATATGTGTTTTAAGGAACAGAATATATGAATACGGTGTTTGGCGTAGTTCTTGCTGCGGGGCAGGGAACGAGAATGAAATCTTCTCTTCCGAAAGTTCTTCACAAAGTTTGCGGTAAAGAATTAATTTCCCATGTGATTGACTGTGTTAATGCCGCGGCAAAATTACAAAAACTTATAGTCGTTGTAGGTAACGGCTCCGAGATTGTTATTAAACATATCGAAAAATACGGAAATACGGACTACGTTTTTCAGGAAAAACGTCTCGGTTCGGCACACGCACTTTTACAGGCGGAAGAAAAATTAAAAAATTTCGACGGACAGCTGATTGTTATGTGCGGCGATACGCCTCTGGTTAAAGCTCGCACGATAAAAGAGTTGTTAAGATGGCATATAAGAATGGGAAACTCCGCGACGGTTCTTTCCGGCAGAGTTAAAAATCCTTTCGGTTACGGAAGAATCATCAGAAATGCCGACGGACTGTTCACCGAAATAGTTGAAGAAAAATCCGCGACCGAAGAACAGAAAAAAACGAATGAAATCAACAGCGGAATATATTGTTTTGATTTGAAAGTTCTGTGGAATGCTCTTAAGAAAGTGGATAATAAGAATAATAAAAAAGAATATTATCTTACGGATGTAATTTCCATACTTAACGGAGACGGTTATAAAACGGGTGCGGTATGTTTGGCAAACGAAGAAGAAATTTTGGGCGTTAACGACAGAGTTCAGCTTGCCGAAGCAGCCGCAATTATGAAAAGAGAAATAAATATTGAACATATGATCAACGGCGTTACCGTCGTTGATCCCGAAAGTACGTATATCGATAAAGATGTTATTATCGGACAGGATACGATAATAAAGCCTAACACCCATATTGAGGGGAAAACCAAGATAGGTAAAAATTGTGTTATCGGTCCCGATACTACGATAACGGACAGTAAAACGGAAGATAATGTTCTTATAACATGTTCTTATGTTGAAAATTCGCAAATAAAGAAAAATGTTAAAATAGGTCCGTATGCACATATTCGTCCCGAATCGATTCTGAAAGAAAATGTAAAAGTGGGCAATTTCAGTGAGGTAAAAAAATCCGTCGTTGGAGAAGGTTCAAAAGTAAATCATTTATCTTATATCGGCGATGCACGCGTGGGGAAAAACGTAAATATCGGAGCAGGTACGATTACATGCAATTACGACGGTAAAAATAAATTTAAGACGGTTATTAACGACGAAGTTTTTGTAGGTTCAAACGTCAATTTGGTAGCTCCCGTAACAATAGGCAAGAAAGTTCTTATAGCGGCAGGTTCGACGATTACGGATGACGTTCTGCCGAATAAATTAACGATAGCACGTGCAAGACAAATAACTAAAGTCAGAAAAAATAAATAAAAGAAGCAAGAGGTAAAAATGAAGCTAAAACTTATCGCAGGTAATGCCAACCCGGTACTCGCACAACAGATTTCACAAAATTTGGGTATAGAACTGAGCGAAGCAAAAATAGGCAGGTTCAGCGACGGGGAAATTCAGGTGAAAATTATCGATAGCGTAAGAGGTGCAGACTGCTATATACTGCAACCGACATGTGCTCCGGTTAATGAAAACATCATGGAACTTTTGGTAATTGCGGATGCTTTAAAGAGAGCTTCGGCAAGAAGAATTACGGCAGTTATTCCTTACTACGGTTATGCACGTCAGGACAGGAAAGCCGAACCCAGAGTTCCCATTACATCCAAATTGATAGCAAACCTGATAACGGCTTCGGGCATAAACAGAGTTTTAACGATGGATTTACATGCCAGACAGATTCAGGGCTTTTTCGATATCCCGGTTGATCATTTGTATGCAAGACCGGTTTTATTTCAATATTTCAAAGATTTAAAACTTGATAATCCTATAGTAGTTTCTCCGGATGCGGGCGGAGTTGAGAGAGCCAGAGCATTCGCAAAACTTTTAAATGCGGATTTGGCTATAGTAGATAAAAGAAGACCGAAACCGAACGAAGCGGCCATTATGAATATTATCGGAGACGTTAAGGGAAGAAATGCAATAATTCTTGATGATATGATTGATACCGGCGGAACATTGACCAAAGTTGCAAACGCAATTAAAGATGCCGGAGCGGTAACCGTTTATGCGGCGGCTTCACACGGAGTATTGTCCGGCGAAGCAATAGAAAAAATAAAAAATTCGGCTTTACAGGAAGTAGTAATAACGGATTCCATAGTTCATGAAAAGAATTTGCCGAAAATAAAAGTGTTATCAATAGCTTCATTACTTGCAGAAGCTATCAAAAAAATATATAATGACGAATCGCTTAATACGCTTTTCGTTTAAAAATAAAATTGCCAAAAGTAATTTGTAGAAAATAATTGGAGGAAGTTATGAAGCAGGTAGTATTAGAAGCAGAACTCAGAGACGTATCAAAAAATTTAAATGCATTGAGAAGTGCGGGAAAAGTTCCGGCAGTATTCTATGGAAAGAAAGAAGAACCTATTGCAATCAGCGTTGATGCAAAGGCTTTTATGTCTATAGTTGAAAAAGAAGGAGCAAACGTAATTGTAGAACTTAAACTTAAAGATTCTTCAAAGCCTGCAATCATTAAAGAATTGCAGAGACACGTTTTAACTCAGGCTCCCAATCACATAGATTTTCAATCTATTTCTTTGACGGAAAAAATCGAAATTTCAATTCCTATTCATATTGAGGGTGTTGCAGACGGTGTTAAAAATGCCGGCGGTACTTTGGAACATGTTTTGAGAGAAATAAAAGTAAGATGTCTTCCTACGGATATGCCTTCCAAAATTTCCGTTGACGTTACCGCACTTAAAGTCGGCGACGATATCACCGTTGAACAGTTGCCTAAACTTAACGGTGTAGAATACGAGCACGATCCTAAAGGTGTAGTTGTTACGATTATTGCTCAGGCTGCGGAAGAAGAAAAACCTGCAGAAACCGCTGAAGCTCAAGCACCTGAAGTTATCGGAAAAGGTAAGAAAGAGGAAGAAGCAGCCGCCACTACGGAAAAAAAGTAATAACGAAGAAAATAGAAATATTTTAGTTACGACTTTGAAATTCCGAACCTTATGTACCGTTTGCACTTTTGTACACCGCGGTTCGGAATTTCTTCATTTCGTTTCTTTGAAATATCTGTCATTCCCGAAAGTTGTTGTCGGGAATCTCGTAGTTGCAGTTGTCATTCTGAACGTAGTGAAGAATCTCGT
>CALGGE010000101.1 GCA_937916125.1 uncultured Elusimicrobia bacterium
ATAAATGTAGTATAAAGTGTATAGTTTGTGTGTCTACCAAAAGGGGACCACATCAGAATGTAAAAGGTCAAAACAGTCAGCATTGTGTTATTGAATTAAATGGTAGCGGTACAGCTTTTGATGTTCAAGGTGGAACGGTTAATCTTCAACAAGGTCGTGTTAGCGGTTCCGGACAAACATTTAAAATAAATGCAGGTTCTTTAAATATGACGGCAAATAGCCAAATTCAAATGTCTAATTTTCAAATGAAAACAAATGATGATCTAACAAAAAGTGCAACTGTCAGTTTAACTCAATGTAGTGATAATGGAATAGAGGTAACTAATGAAGCATGGATAGAAAAAGGCAGTGTTACTTTAAACAACTCTAAAATTAAAGCCGGCAAAGATTTTAGGTTTACAGGCGGTTCTATAACGGCATATGATAATTCTAAAATAGATGGTGTCAAAGAAGTAATTTTAAGACAGGAAGGCTCTGCAACAGGTGGAACAATTAAATTGCAAAACGAATCTACACTTTGTGGTGAGGTTGTTAATATGAGTGCAGGAACAGTTACTTTAACCGACAATAGCGAATTTACGGCAAGTGATGTTTTTTCTTTCAGCGGTGGGACAATATCTGCTGCAACAAAATCTATGGTCGGCACAGGAAATACTTTTAATGTCAGTGGTGGTACTATAAATTCAACTGTTTCAAGAGTAGGTGCAATAGATATAGTCAGCGGAGAAGGTAAAAATGTTAATATTACAGGCGGAACTTTAAATGTTAATAGTGGACAAGAAGTAGCCTCTGCAAGTGACATAATAGGAACAAATTCACTTTTGGGAGCTGCAATAAATGTTAGTGGTGGAACAATTAATGTAAACAGCAACAGTTATTTATATTCTGTCTCTAATGTCACATTTAGTAGCGGTGGTGATGTAAGCAATTATACAAAAGGTACCATAAACTTAACTTCAAAAGGTGTAATAAATGTTGCAGGAAATTTGTATTCCGATATTACAGGTGATAATAAAGGAACGATAAATTTTACTGGCTCTAACGGAAAAATAAAAGGTGATATCAGCGGTGTTAATGTAAATGTAGGAACAAATCAGGCAACCGTCGATGGGGATGCAACTTTTAGCAGCGGTTCAACTCTTGGTGTAACGATCGCTTCCAAAGAAAATTATGGTTTTTTTACGGCAAATAATATTACGATTGAAGACGGAGCAAATTTAAAAGTTACGATAAAAAATGGTGTTCTCGCTAGAGATGAAAGTTCAGATTTTACTTTATTGGGAGGAACAATAAGCGGAAAGTTTAACAAAATTGCCGAAAACAGAAGATATGAATTTACATGGGATGAGGAAAATGAAGGAAAAGTTCATATTTTAGGTATTGCAACTCCCGGAGATATAGTTAATGATGCGGGCGGTTCTGAAAATAATGCAGGCACTGCAGATGCTTGGGGCGAAATTGATACTGACGATACGAGATTAAGCGAAAAAGGAAAGGAAGTTGCAGATTTGTTAAATACATTATCTCAAAATGCCGTTGATACTGCAAGTGAAAAAGCATATCTTGATGCTTTAACTGCTGTTGCTCCCGATGCGACGCCGTCAATGCAACAGACAACAACCGAAACAGCCAACCAAATTTTCGGTGCTGTCGGTACACGTTTAAGCGGCGGTTCTGTTTCTGCTTCTTCAAAACAGGGTGTTTCCGGCGGAGATTTTTCTTTAAAAAATACTGCTGTTTGGTTACAGGGTTTGGCTAATAAAGCAAAACTTGATACTTCAAAATCAGCAAACAATTTTGATTCCAACACTTATGGTATGGCATTAGGTATTGAAAGTTATATCATTGACGATGTAGTTAAAGCAGGTTTGGGCTATGCATACAGTGGCACAAGTATTGACGGATATTTAAGAGATACCGATGTTAAAACAAATTCTGCCATTATTTACGGTGAATACAAACCTAACAATTGGTTTGTTAACGGTGTTATTTCTTACGGATGGTCGGATTACGAAGAAACCAAAAAAGTTGCAGGAACTAACGTTAGTGCAGATTGGAAAGTTCAGTCTGTTGCAGTACAGGTTATGACCGGTTATAATTTTGAACTTAAAAATAATTACGGTGTAATACCTGAAATCGGTTTAAGATACGTTAATATAAATCAGGATTCTTATAAAGATTCCGCAGACCAAACAATATCTTCACATACGGGCGATATTTTTACCGGTGTAATCGGCGGGAAAGTTAACAAAGTATTTAAACGCAAGAACGGTTTGGTTATAGTGCCTGAAGTAAAACTTGCCGCAACTTATGATTTGAAAAACGACGACAGTACTTCAACAGTTACACTTGCAAACGGAACATCTTATTCCGTTAAAGGCGAATCTATGGATAAGTTCGGCATTGAAACAGGTGTAGGAGTTTCTGCCGATATTACGGAAAAATTTGTAGTATCTTTAGGATACGAGGGGAAATTTATTAAAGATTATCAGGATCATACAGGGTTAATTAATTTAAAATATAAATTTTAATAAACATAAAGTTTTGTTATACTTATTAAACACCGGATAAACAATAAATATTATTTATTCGGTGTTTTTTTTGTAATTAAGTGCCATAATTGGTATAATTAATATATGAATAAATTTTTATATATCTTTTTATTATTATGTTTGTTTTTTTGCTCTTGTGCTAAAAATATAACCGTTCCCGCCGAATTTGATTATAGGGAAGTTTCCGCAGGAGCATATAATTTAGCCTGTTGGCAAAAAATATCAAACGAAAAATCCCCCGTTCATATTTATATCGAAGGAGACGGTAATGCTTTTAACGGTTACGGTTACCCTACGGCGGATCCTACGCCTAAAGGAACATTTTTAAGAGAAATAGCTTTTAACGATCCTAACGATAATGTTATATATTTGGCAAGACCGGGACAATTTGTAAAAGATCAAAATAAAAATCAAACGGATTGGACAACGGGAAGATTTTCTAAAAAAATCGTAGATTCGGTTTCGTTGGCAGTAAATGAAATGTCTAAGGGAAAACAGGTTGTTTTGATAGGATATTCGGGCGGTGCATTACTTTCCGGATTAATAATAAACGAAAATCCGAATTTGAACGTTGTAAAATGGATAACGATAGCCGGGGTTTTAAACCATACAAAATGGACTGAGAAATTAAATTTACCGCCGTTAAAAGATTCCCTGGATTTGGCTTATCTTCCTAAAGTAAAACAGGTTCATTTGGCAGGAGAAAAAGATAAAATCGTCCCCGTAGAATTAACAAAGTCTATCGTTCCTGCACAAGATTTGATAATTGTTCCCAAAGCAACACATAATACCGGCTTTGACAAATATTATAGTATTATATATTCCTCCGATAATTAATTATACAAAGAACAGCCCATAAGAATACATTACGATGTGTTGTTGGGATTATATCTGGCGGTAAGATATATGGCGGTTTGTTGTTCCGGGTGTATGGATGGCATGCACCGTCTTATCGTATGCTTAGTTTGCAACCGCAATATCTTTGTGAATACAAACCTAATTTTTTAATTTCGTGAACACCGTCATAATGTGTTTTTCGAGGATCGACATAAACGAAATTTAAATTATTTTTTTCGGCAAGTTCTTGGCACATTTCTTTAATAACGTCGTGCTTTTGGTAAGGACTGGAAAGAAGCGTAGTAGAAAAATTTTTTATACCTGTCTGTTTGGCAACTTCAACGGTTTTTTCCAAACGCTTTAAGTAGCAGTAATAACATCTTCCTTTTTCACATTTTACCGCGTCGTTAAGCCAAAGCTCTTCATACTTTACTTCGTCATCAAGCCAATCGGCTTTAATTTCCATTTTTTCTATTTTCTGTAAGTCCATATATTTATTCCAAGTATCGTATCTGGCAAGATGTTCTTTTAACGGATAAATATTCGGATTAAACCATAAACTTACTATTTGGTAATCTCTTAAAAGTTTGATTGTTGATGCACTGCATGGTGCACAGCAAGTGTGTAGTAATATTTTCATTCCGTAGCTCTATATTTGATAGATTTTTATCGAACAAAATTATAACGCGTAAGTTATAAATAAATATTTTCTAAAGTTTTATTTTATCTTTTAAAAATTGTATTTCTTCTTTTAGAAAGTTGTTGTCTTTTTTTAATAAAGAAAGTTCCAATTCAAAAATTTTATTTTTTTCTTCCAGTAAATCTATTTTATGTTTTAAATCTTTGTCAATATCACCGGCAAGGCTCCCTTTGTTTTCGTCTAAAAGAGTTGATAAAGGTACTTCTAAAATATCGGCAATTTTTTCCAAATTTTCAATTTTAGGCATTCTCTTGCTTGTCATCCAAATAGATAAAGATTGTCTGGTAATTCCCAACTTATCGGCAAGGTCTCCTTGAGACATTTTTTTAAAATATAACAAATCTTTAATTCTCTTACCTATATCTATTGACACATATCCTCCAATACTTATAAAACACTTGACTTTGTAAAACAAATATTTTATAATATCAAATATAAATTTTACATTTTTAAGTATTTAATTTACAAGTAGAATATATATTATATATAATATGCCGAGCGGGCTAAATTCATAGTATTAGCTTGATACCGAGTTGTAACATAGCAGCAACCCGCAAACAAAAAAGATGTAAACAGTAATTCTATCTTCTCGGCTATTATAGCAAAAATTTTAAAAATTATCAATAAAAATATTAAAATTTTAAATAAAAAAAGGAGGAATTTATGAAAATAGAAAATGTTAGTTTAAAAATTAAAGGTTTTACCTTAGTAGAGTTGGTAATCACTATTGCCATTGTTATTATTTTGTCGGTAGTATCCGTTCCGATTTATCAAGGATATACAAGAAAAGCCAAAATGGCTGAAGGGTATGCACTTTTGGGACTCATTCTTTCTGCACAGAAAAATTATTACAGTGAATACGGAGTTTTTTTAGATGATCATTATGCCAGTCCAAGAGATTGTTGGACATGTAAGGAAGATGTATTGGGTATAGATGCAAGAGGGAACAAATATTTCACGTGTTTTCATTATGATTCAAACGATACTGCCGCGAATTATTTACAAAGTATTAGTGCTTGGGTGCTTAAACCTAAAGAATTGATAGATAATGGTTACTCTCGTATATGGATATTTTACGATGTAACTTCTTCCGGAGGAGTCACAATTAGAGAAACTAACTAACTCAAACGCAACTTGCCACAGCAAGCAGGGTAGACGTAAGATTTGTTGTAGATTTAGAAAAAGGAAAAGGAACCTGCCGGTTGGGAAAAACTTTGAGAATTATCCGAATGCTTGGTCTTGATATTGAGATACAAAATTAGATGTTTAAAGTATGAACAAACAATTGTCAGTCAGACTATACGGCAAAGGAGTTGGTATTTAAGATTATACATCAAAAAACTGTAATCCGTTTTGTAAATATTGTTCTTTAAATTTTTTAGTAAATTGTTTTCGAATTTGTTTTTTTGGGAAATTATTTGGAAGCATTTCTTCTAAAGAAATACTGTTTTCAGACATTAGTTCTTTTCCTAAAATTTTAAAAACAATGCTGTCTGCAGAGCATATTTTTATATCATTATTTTTATTATCAAACAGATATGCCAAAAGTTCAGTTTCCCCCGGATCAAGTCTGTCTTGAAACGATGGATCAAATTTTTGATAAAAGTTTTGTATTAATGTTATGGAAACAGAAACTTCTTTAATTTTCTTATCGTCAATATATTTTTTTAAGTTTATATTATGTTTATTTTGTTGATTATCAATGTAGAAACTGACTTCATCAACTATTGTGCTTGAAATAGTAATTTCAAATGATGATATTATTTGTTCCCATAAATTTAATCTGAATAATTCTATAACTATACAGGAATCACATAAAACTATTTGGTATTTTGATGTCATTTTCTTTTTCTCCGTCATACAAGTTGAGCATCATTAATTCGGATACACTTTTATTTAAATATCTTGCACATTGAGCCGTTGACATTTTACCGCTTCTAAGGCAGTCTATCGCCTGTCTTTCATATCTTTCCGGAAACATGGAAGGAACTTTATTATCTCTTTTAGGAAATAATTTTTTTATTTTATTCACAATATTTTTTATTTTTTCGTTAGATAATTTTATATTATAAATTTTGTTAATTCTTCTTATTAATGCTTCGTAAGAAACATCATATTGGTTTGCCAAAGCATCTATCGTACTTAACGATATTTTTCTTTCTCCTTGAGAAGTTTCTTCTACGGATTGTTTCAATTTTATTTCAGGCATTAAAAATTCGCTTGCAAAAATATCTGCAAATTTTTCTTCTGTCTCGGTAGATTCGTCATTTTTCTTAGTGGAATCCCAAGTTATAAGATGAAAAAGTTCATGTGCCAAATCAAAATTTCTTCTCCAGCCTACATTATTTGTATTTAACATAATCGCAGGACCGATTGTATCGTCGTAAAAAGAAATGGCCGATCCGTCAAAATTACAATGAAAAATTTTAACATAATAATCATTTTCCAAAATTTCTAACAGACTTTTCCACGGTGTAGCAGTAGAATGAAATAAATCTTCTATTTCTTTTGCAATTTTTCTAACTTCAATTTCATTATTAGGGAAACTTCTTTTTAAATTTTTGAAATCATTTTTCTTTACAAAGTTAGACCAAGTTTCCAAGTTCATATATTGTTTACATAATTGGTAAAATTTTGCTTCAATATCTATTTGTTCTTGCTTGTTATCCGGTTTTTTTCTCCACAACATTCTTGGATGTTCCGAAGATAACTCGTTATTAAAGAAAAATGAAATAGGTTTATGATACAAATCTGCAAAAATTTGTAGTTGAGATAAAGATGGTTCTCTCTTGCCGTTTTCAAAATCACTGATTGACGAAACTGCAATTTTTGTTTTGTTACAAATTTCTTGTAACGAAAAACCGAATAATTTTCTTAATTGATTTAATTTTTTATTTATTGTCATTTTCTTTCTCCAAGAAAATTATAGTATATTTTTGAGTAAAAATCAATAATTTTTTCTAAATTCAAGAAAATTTGTTTTTATATTTACTTTTAGATAGAGTTTTATCAAGAATTGTTCAAATATAAACATTTGTAACAATTTTTGAGGGCTTGCATAAAATTTGCTTCACAAATTTTCAACTTTTCGACTTTTCAACAACAAAATTTTGTTAAGCAAAATTTTTCTTTGCTTAGTAAAATTTTTATGATATAATAATTTGAAATTTATAATTGTTTTCACAAAGCAAAAATACAATAGGAGTGAAATGAAGAACTTATATATAATAGATGCCGGTGCATATATCCACAGGGCCTATCACGCAATAAGACCGCTTACAACTTCGCAAGGTGTACCTACAAATGCCGTCTTCGGTTTTATTAAACTCCTTAATAAAATAAAAAAAGAAAAAAATCCCGACTACATTGCGGTGTGTTTTGATTATCCTGCAAAAAATTTCAGACATACACTCTCACCGATATATAAAGCCAACAGAAAAGAAATCGATGAAGATTTAAAAAAACAAATGCCTATCGCCCGTGAGGCGGTAAAGGCCATGCAGTTGTGCAGCCTTGAAAAAGAGGGTTTTGAAGCCGATGATATTATCGCAACCGTCGCCAAAAAAGCGGAAGCACAAAATATTAAAGTGGTAATAGTTACCGGCGATAAAGATATGTTTCAAATGGTGGATGAAAATATTAACATTTGGAACGAGTCAAAAAATATAATGTACGACAGACAGAAAGTTTACGAAAAATACGGAATATATCCCGAGAACATCGTCGATATGTTGGCATTGATGGGCGATACGAGCGATAATGTTAAGGGTGTGCCGGGTATAGGAGAAAAAACTGCCGTAAAACTGATTCAAACTTACGGCAACGTGGAACAAATAATTAAAAATGCCGATAATATAAAAGGTAAAATTTCGCAGTCCGTCAAGGATAGCGTAGAAAATTTAATGCTTGCCGGGAAACTTGTTACTTTGGAACAAAATGTTCCGTTGGAAATATCTCTTGAAGATATGAAATTTAATGATAATCTGTTTGAAAATGCACAAGATTTTTTAAGAAAATATGAACTGTTCAGCTTTGTGGGAAGATTGGCAGCGACAACTACGACTACACCTACAACGACAAACGATACAACCGCAGAACAACAGCATACAAAAACAGTTAATAATGTAACCGTAATCGACGATGAAGAAAAATTAAAATCGTTAAAAGAAAAACTTCTGTCACAAAAAGAAGTTGCGGTAAATGTTGAAACTTCAGGCACCGACATAATGCAGGATTTGCTTGTCGGGGTATCGCTTTGTTTCGGTATGGACGATAACTGTTATATTCCCGTAAACCATAGTGATTTTACTCTTCGGCAAATTCCGCAGGATGTTTTCGTGTCGGAATTAAAAGAAGTTTTTGAAAATAAAAATATAAATTTTATCGGGCATGACTTAAAATTTATTAAACATATTTTTGACAATATAGGTATTAATATAAAGTGTTCCTCGTTTGATACCATGCTTGCATCATATTGTATTAACCCTGCACGTCAACATACCATAGAAAACTTATCCTTAAAGTATTTGGACTTCTATATTAAAAGCGGAGAAGAAATATTTTCCAAAGGTACAAAAAAAATTAAAGCTGACGATATTGCCATCCAAACCTTAGCGGATTATTCCTGTGCGAAAGCCGTGGCAACTTTTAATTTGAAAGAGATTTTAACCGCGGAACTGAAAAAAAATAATTTGCTTTCTCTTTTTTCCGATATTGAAATGCCGATAATGGAAGTTCTTTACAATATGGAAGAAAACGGAATAAAAATAGATAAAGATTTTCTTAACGAATTTGATAAAGAACTGATGAAAGAAATTTCGTCTTGCGAACAGAAAATTTATTCTTTGGCAGGCGAAACTTTTAATATCAATTCGCCAAAACAGCTTGCCGTAATTTTATTTGAAAAATTAAAGCCCCCCGCCGTCAAAAAAACAAAAACGGGCTATTCTACCGACGAGTCGGTACTTGCCGAACTTATTCAATACGATATTGCAAACGAAATTTTAAAGTATAGAGAATTACAAAAATTGAAAGGTACTTATATTGAACCTATGAAATATTTTCTTAGGTACGAGGGCGACAGAATCCATACGATTTTCAACCAAGCCGTAACAACAACAGGAAGACTTTCTTCTTCTGATCCGAATTTACAAAATATTCCCGTCAGGACGGAATACGGCAGAAGATTAAGAAAAGCGTTTGTTCCCGAAAACGGAAATGTTTTTATTTCGGCAGATTATTCCCAAATAGATTTGCGTTCTTTGGCACATATTTCAAAAGACAGAAACTTGATTTTTGCTTTTAATTCCGGTAAGGACATACACACCGCAACTGCTCGAGAAATATTTAACGTAAAAAATATAGAAGACGTAACAAAAGAACAAAGAACTGCGGCAAAGTCGATAAATTTCGGTATAGTTTACGGAATCTCGTCATTCGGGCTGGCAAAACAGCTTAATATTACCGTTAAACAGGCAAAAGAATATATAGACAGTTACTTTGCAAAATATTCGGGAATAAAAAACTGGTCTTCAAAAATAATAGAAGAAACAAAAGAAAAAGGCTATGTTAAAACAATTTCGGGAAGAATAAGATATATTCCCGAGATAAATTCTTCAAATAAACAAATTGTTGCTTTCGGTGAGAGAATGGCATTAAATACTCCCGTTCAGGGAACATCGGCGGATATAATAAAAATTGCAATGATAAATGTGGCAAAAAAAATAAAAGAACAGTTTTTAAAAACCAAAATATTGTTGCAGGTTCATGACGATTTATTGTTGGAAGTTCCCGAGAACGAAAAAGACTTTGTTCTTAAAATTTTAAAATACGAAATGGAAAATGCGGTTAAGCTTGACGTGCCTTTACTTGTGGATATTAAGGTTGGCACTAATTGGGCAGATATGGAACGAACAACAGAGGAAACGAAATGAAAAAATTTTTATTTTTATTATTAATCGTATCGGTACTTTCTTCCTGTGCGGTACTTGACTATCCCAAACGTATAGCAGGTTATTCCGTTGCAAATTTTGAAAATGAGCAGGAGGGAAGATTTTCTTTTATTTCCGATTTGGAACCGCAAAAAGCTTATAATAAATGTAATCTCTTTATATTTGAAAACAATTTACAAACAAATTTTAAAAGTAAAAAGAAACTTTATATTGTTGCAAGCAAATTTACGTTGCTTTATGAATATACGCTGGATTCTACCGAAACGGCATTTTTTATCTCTAAAACCGAAAATAATAAATCAAAAATCGAAGTTGTTTCAAACAACACCCGTCTTGCAAAATTTGTGTACAACAAACTTTCCGAATATTTTAAAAAATAATTTGTTTATCAACTTCCGAAAATCAAACTTATCCGTTAGTAAATTTTTGATTTAAAATCCTTTGCAAGAATTAATCCGGTCAGCCAAAAATAGTCCATTGCTACGCGAGGACCGCGTAAAACCGTATCAAAGCAATCCCCGATTAATAACGAACACCAAGCGAACAACAAACATAAGGCAAGAATTGAATTTTCTTTTTTGTATATAAAAAATAATCTTTTAAATATAAGGAATATTATTATACCGAAAATTATAAACCCTACGCTTCCGAAATCGGAAAGAATATTCAAATACATTGAATGCATGTGTCTTCCCGATTCAGGATCTTTTTTTACGCCTAAAACTTTTTCATGATATCCCGCTTGTCTTACACTTTGTCTCGGTCCTACTCCAAAAATAAAATTATCTTTATAAATTGACAAAGCAACCTTGTAAGCATCAATTCTGTTGGTTAAGCTCCATTCTTTTGTTATGCTGGTATTATAAATTCTCTCCCGCATAAATTTGTTGTTATGAAACATTATAACAACAAATATCATACTTAATATGCAAATAAAAAGAGGAATTTTAAATTTCCCCGTCTTAAAAATATAAAAAACAAATATCAATAAATATGTTATACCGCCTGCAATATAGTATCCGCGCGAACCTGATAAATATAAACATATCATAAAAAATATTGTTAATGAGAATAAAAGAATTCTTTTATTTTTTGATAGGTTTTCCTTAAACAAGAGAGGAATTAACGTAAAACAGGAAAGTAATACACACATTGCTCCGCAAGAAATATGCCACATTAAAGCATGCAAATGCATACCTTTTCTTGCCAGTTGAGAACCTGCTATTTCCTGATAAAAAACTCCGAAATACGATAATACGGAGAAAAACAATACTACGGTAAATACCGAAATATAAGTTTTTATTAAATTCTCTTTTTTAATATTGTCAATGATATAACAGCCTAATATAAAAGGAAACAACCAAGACGTTAAATATGTAAACATTTCTTCAAAAGCTTCCTTTTTGTACTCCGTGAAAAATGCCCATACAAAACCATATAACAAAAACAATGTTATAAAAAATATTAGTTTGTCTTTTTTTATTGTTTCCCAATTTTTATATATAAAAATTAACGCCAAACCTGAAACTATATAGCCTATTATATGAGAAAAAATTATCCCCGCCGCAAAAATATAATTTAATATAAGTTCAATCATTACTGCTCCTTAAAAATTTTATTTTCGACATTATATAATTTTCACCGTGTTATAGTCAAAAAATTAATAACATAACCTTTAAGAGTTTTGTTGCGGTTTTTTACTTTACAAAGATATTGTATTTTTATATGATAAAAACGTATGAATATTAATTTTATTTTTAATAAAAGTTTTTTATTTGTTTTGGTTATTTTGGTTGCTTTTGTTGCATACTTTCACAGGCTTGACGAAGCACCTTTAAGCGGTGACGGTATCGGTTACGGTCAGATAGCAAAAGAAATGGCGGAAACAGGGGATTGGTTGACACCAAATCAAGATGGTGTCCCTATTTTTTATACAAGCAAACCGCCGTTGATTTATTGGATGATGCTTGCAAGCGGAAGTGTTTTGGGGTTTGATAATTTCTCTGTCAAACTTCCCTTTGCTTTTTTGGCTTTGTTGTCCGTAATTTTGTTGTTTCTTTTTGTAAGCAAATATTATGACTATATAACGGCTTTTTTTACATCTGTAGTTTTAATTTTTACTCAGCAATATTTGCATCATGGCAGAAGTGTTATAACCGACGGTCCTCTTGCATTTTTCTTTATTTTGGCTCTGATATCTTTTTATATTGCAACAAATGAACGGGAATCGGTTTATTATTATCTGATGTCGCTGTCCATAGGGCTTGCCGTTATGACTAAGCAGGTTTCCGGTTTGTTTATATATTTTATTATTGCAGGCTATTTGTTCTTTTCAAAAGATAAAAAAGCTTTAAAAAATATTCATTTTTGGTTATCTTTCTTATTAGTCCCGTTGATAGTTTTACCGTGGCATATTGAAATGTATAAAAAGTTCGGCAATGATTTTGTTAAAGAATATTTGTGTGCGACAATTAATAATGTTCAAGGCTGGGAAAATAATTACGATAATGTCAATTATACCGTAACATTAAAAAAATATAATTTTTTTAACGAATGGTATGTTTATTTGCAATTACTGATGAATAATTATTGGCCTTGGTTACCTTTTTTAATTTACGGGCTTTATATAAAATTTAAAAATATAAAGACAATTATTTTGAACGATAACAGAAGAGATATTTTTATTTTGAGCTGGGCAATAATTCCTTTTGTGATTTTTCAAATAGTAAGCAAGAAAAACGGAAATTATT
This sequence comes from uncultured Elusimicrobia bacterium, assembly GCA_937916125.1. GTDB lineage: Bacteria > Elusimicrobiota > Endomicrobiia > Endomicrobiales > Endomicrobiaceae > Ruminimicrobiellum. Next base: position 12,791 of record CALGGE010000101.1, read on the forward strand.
TGAATATCCTGTATCCGGCATTTGCAATAATTTCAGCAGAAGTTTTAAATTCTTTTTCTCAAAAAACGGTTCAAAAAATTATAAAAATTTTGATTGTCGTGTCGATATTCGTATCAATACTTTTTATTGTGTTCCCCATAGTGCCGAAAACAATTGATGCTCAAAAGTTAAGAGAACCCATGCAACTGATACCGATAATAAAATACGGTATCGACGATAAAGAAAAAATAGTTATAAGAGAAGAAGATTGGTTCGTGTTCAGCTCTACATTTTTATTTTATGCGGACAGAGGCAATATTACGTTAAACGATAAAGATTTTGAAGAAAAGATTTTGAGTAACGAAAAACATTATTTCGCATCATATAAAGATCCTTTTATGAATGGACTTTTAAGTAAATATAATGATAAAATAGAGATACTTGCGGAAACAAAAAGAACAATACTTTTTACAAATATACGGGAGAAAAAATGAAAGCAATAATAATCGGGGCAGGTCCGGCAGGATTAACTGCAGCTTACGAACTACTTACAAAAACGGATATCAAACCTGTAATATTTGAAGCGACAAACGAAATCGGCGGAATATCGAAAACTTTTAATTTTAAAGAAAACAGAATGGATATGGGCGGACACAGATTTTTTTCAAAGTCCGATACCGTAATGAAATGGTGGACGGATTTAATGCCTATCCAAACCGTTCCGTCCAAAGATGATATTTTATTGGAGAGAGAAGTAGAACTTTCCGAATCCGAAAAGGAACAAGATCCCGGACAAATCGACGATGTAATGCTTGTAAGAAACAGACTTTCCCGAATATATTTTTTAAAAACTTTCTTTGATTATCCCGTATCGTTATCTTTTAACACTATAAAAAATCTGGGTTTTTTAAGAATAACAAAAATCGGTTTCAGTTATGCTTACAGTTTGTTGTTTAAAAGACAAGAGAAAAACCTTGAAGATTTTATGATTAACAGGTTCGGCAAAGAATTGTATTTGACTTTCTTTAAAGATTACACACAAAAAGTTTGGGGCGTTGCTCCGAAAGATATTCCGGCAGATTGGGGAACGCAGAGAATAAAAGGTTTATCGATAGTAAAAATTATTCAGCAGGCTTTGAAAAAAATTTTCGGCGGCAAACAGGATTTAAAACAAAAAAATACGGAAACCAGCTTAATAGAAAAATTTTATTATCCTAAATACGGTCCGGGACATTTTTGGCAGGTGGTTGCCGAAAAGATACAACATCTCGGCGGAATTATAGAGATGAACAAAAAGATAGTTTCTTTTGAAACCGACGGAGAAAAAATAAAATCCGTTACGGATGATAAAGGTACTAAATATGAAGCCGATTACTTTTTTTCAAGTATGCCGGTTCGGGATTTAATAAACGGTTTTGATAAAAAAAATGACGAAGTTAAAAGAGTTTCCGACGGCTTGGGATACAGAAGTTTTATTACGGTAGGACTGCTTGTAAAAGATACCATAATAAAAAATAATACAAAATTAAAAACTTATAAAAACAGGGTTCCCGATGATTGGATATACATACAGGAAAGGGAAGTAAAACTCGGAAGGTTGCAGGTGTTTAATAACTGGAGCCCTTACCTTGTAAAAGATTATGAAAATACCGTTTGGTTAGGGTTAGAATATTTCTGTGATGAAAATGACGATATGTGGGACACGAAAGACAAAGATTTTATAAATTTTGCAAAAAAAGAATTGGCACGGATAAAAATAATAAAAGAGGAAGATGTTCTTGACGGTTGTATCGTAAGAGTGCCGAAAGCTTACCCCGGATATTTCGGAACTTATAAAGAATTTGACGTAATTAAAAATTTTGTAAATAAGTACGAAAATTTGTTTCTTGTCGGCAGAAACGGTATGCATAAATATAACAATATGGATCATTCAATGCTTACTGCCATTACTGCAGTTGACAATATAGTAAACAATATTAAGACAAAAGAAAATATTTGGTCCGTAAATACGGAACAGGAGTACCACGAAAGCAAATAATTGCACCTTTTTCATATATTACATTGCAGTTTAAATGACTTGTGAAAAAAATGTGAAATCTGCTTTTATTTTGAATAAAATATCTTGACTTTATTTTTGTTAATATCTATAATATGTCGGTATGATTTTTAATATTTCCAAGATAATCACCACTCTATCAATATTGGTGTTGTTGCCTGTCGTCGCTTTAGCGACGAGTTCTGCCAATGAATTCAGAAATGATTTCAGGCAGACCCCGGGTTTTGTAAGAGCGGAAAATTTAGATTTGTACGATATAGCGGTTCGAGCTGAATTTCTTTTTGAAGGAATTTTTAATCAGCGTCACGACGGTTGGTATACGTCTCCGAATATGCTCAACAATTATTTCCGATATGACAGTTCCGATATAGATTTAAAACATCAGGACTGGAAAGATCGCTGGGGCCAGACGATGTTCTTGGATGTGGCATTTAAGCCTTTCAATTGGGCAAGTGCTCAGTTCGGTTTGGAATTTATTGCAGATTATGCTTCCAGATATTGGACAACGGTAAACCATCCTCACAGAATGTTTGACGGCGGACAGACCATTCCGCAGTTTTCGTGGAACACCGCAAGAGCCGAAATTCACAACGATTGGGCTCAATTATCTTACAACAGAAATCAGTTTCATTACAATTGGCAGTATGAAGGCGATCTGTTTGATATTTATCAGGCGGAAACAGATCCTTATAATTTATTAAGAATTACCGGACGTGCCGTTCCCGAATGGTATCAGTTGGATATGGCAGGTAAGGCGGGCAAGTTTCAACTTATGTACGGTGAAACCATGACCGATTACAAAAACGGTTTTTATATGAAGTATAACGATGTGTTCGGCAGTAACTTAAATTTATTTTATGTTGACCATGTTATACCGTACGGAAGAGAAGAAGAAAGAATGAGAACCGCAGAAGTGAGTACGGACTTCAATATAAGCGGAAGTACTTTGGAATTGGGAGCAAAATTCAGACCGTTTAGAATCGGCTATGAATATGATTATCTTGATTCTACCGTATCCGATAACTCCGGAACGAACGGTTCGAATTATGTTATAAAGCAGGACAAGACGGTAATGACGGACGCTTTCGGCGGTGCAGCAAAACTTTCCGTTCCGAAAAGTTTTTGGTTTGATGTTGTTACGTTAAAATATTTATATGAAGGTTTGGCTGCGGGAAATAAACAGCAGTTTGATATTTCCGTTCAGCAGGCATTAACAGATACGTTAACGGGACACTTCGCTTATATGAGAAGAAAACCTCTCTTAAGAGCAGTTCCCGCGTCTGCAAGTTCCTACGGTCCGGATTTGACGCAGGCAAGAGGTCAGACGCAACCTTTTTGGGTATGGTGGAGAAATGAACCTACGGGTTGGAACAACAGAGATACCGATCAGTTCACGTTTACGTTCACTTATGATCCTACACCGGATACGTGGTTCTATTTGTATGAACCTAATACGATAGAGGAATGGAATCTTAATCCGAAAGAAGATGCTCTTTTGACTTTTGCAACGCAACTTAAATTAACAAGGTATTTAGGCGGTACTGACAGACAGATATACAGAAGTGAAAATGATGAAGTTATTTGGGAAAATTATTCCGGTTCCCCTGTTTACGGAGCTTTCCCGTCGGACAGATATTTAGGCTCTTTATATTTTTTAACAAGAATATTCTTTGACGATTACGAAGTAATATATGATTTTGAAGTGGGCGAAGATGCCGCAACGTTGTCTTCTCCTTACACCGCACAGGAAGTTTATTTGAAAAAAATTACCGGTTATTTCAAAACCAATTTATCGGTTTATACCGGCCCTTACAAATTTAAAATAGGTTATGCCAAAGATGCTTGGGGACCTGAAGATTGGCACAAAAATTTCGGTGCAACATATGACGAAGTTTATTACGCTCAAGTATCAAGAACATTTACGCCTTGCATAATCGGCGGTGTTGATTACGTCGGCGGAAGAAAAACCGATTATTATGTAGTAAAGAAAATAGACGGAGTTTCCGGCTCCAGAAACGAGCTTGGAACATTTGACGAAGTAAGAACTTATGTTCGTTTGATATTTGACGGATTGTTTAAATTCGGCAGTAAACCGAGAGTTACGATGGATGAAGTTATGCCGGAAGTTTCTTTAAGCTTGGCACCGGATGTAATTATGCCGTCAAGAGGACAGAAAACGACTTTATATCCTTTGGCTTATGACGAGAACGGTATAGCGGCGTGGGAAATCAAGTTACTTGATAAGAGCAGTAAAATTGTTTATTCGTTCAGCGGTTACGGAGAACCTCCGGAATCGGTTAAATGGAACGGAAAAGATTTTGAAAATAAATATTTGCCGGATGAAACTTACGATGCACAGTTGATAGTAAGTGATACTTTTGGCAACATATCGAAGTCTAATATTTGTCAGGTTCGTTTAATTACTCCTGATATTAAAGTAGAAGAAACGGAGAAAGGTTTGAAATTGTCATTCTCTTCCAAAGTGCTCTTTGACTTCGATAAAACAAATATTAAACCCGGTGCAAGTAAGATATTAAAAGAAACCGCAAGAATATTGAATACGTTTGTTAACAATAATATCAGCGTTGAAGGTCATACCGACAGTTACGGTTCGGATGAATACAACCAGAGCTTGTCTGAAAGAAGAGCAAGATCCGTAGCGAACTATTTGGCAAATAATCTTGACGTTGACAGAAACAGAATGACCACTGTGGGTTACGGTGAAAGAGTTCCTATTGCAACCAATAAGACGGCAGTCGGCAGAGAACAGAACAGAAGAGTTGAAATTCTTATCTTGAAAAAGGATGAGGATGACAATATAACAAAAACATCAAATGTAGAGTACGATCTACAGAATTAAAAAAAGGAGACAGAACAATGAAAAGACTTACTAGTCTGGCAGTAGCAGCTGTTTTCATGTTAGGCGTTTCAGGTATTGCATTTGCAGCACCTAAAGCTAAAGCATCAACAGCAGCAAACACAACTCCCTCTTTTAAAGCTTTCGCAGTTTATGTTGAAAATGCTTCAAAAGAAAATCACTTCGCACCTTCCGGATGGATGGGAGACTTCGGCGACTTGAAACTTAACCAAGCTTGCACGGAAACACCGAGAAGCGGTAATACTTGCATAAAGATTACGTATAGTGCAAAGATGACTCAGGGTGCAGGATGGACAGGTATATTCTGGCAGCAGCCTGCAAACAACTGGGGAGAAAAGAAAGGCGGTTATGATTTAACCGGTGCTAAGAAGCTCACTTTCTGGGCAAGAGGAGCACAGGGTGGCGAGAAAATTGCAGAATTTAAAGTTGGCGGTATTACAGGTGAATATCCCGACACGGATTCTTCAAGTATCGGACCTATCGAACTCACAAAAGAATGGCAGAAATATACAATCGATTTAGATGGCAAAGATTTAAGCCACATTATCGGCGGTTTCTGCTTTGCAGCATCAAAAGATGACAATCCTAACGGATTTGTAATTTATTTTGATGACATCATTTATGAATAATTTGATGTTTTAGTTATTGTGTTATGGAGCGGAAGTTTTGGCTTCCGCTTCATAACACAACAAAAGTTCTTTGTAGCTTAAAGTTGAAAACTTAAAACAACCTTAAGTTTTGAATTGTAAGCTGTAAATATTAAAGAAGTTGATATAATGGACAGAAATAAATTTATTCTCTTAATACTTGCTTTCTTCTGTATGATATCTTTTGTTTCGTGCGACAGATATCCGGTGGAAGCTATTGTCGGTATTCCGGGAAGAATGGATTCATTTCCTAATCCTTGGTATATTTATGATGACCAGATAAATACCAGAGGCAGCATGGAGCCTTACAGATGGCTTGATGATCAATATTGTGCATCTTGGGATTATGCAAATGTGGATTTTTCTTGGACAAACGGTGTAAAGAACGGTAATAAATGTATGTATTTTACTTGGCTCGGTAATTCTTCCGATACCAGCGGAGCAACTTATTTCGGGTTTGGTCTTATGGCAAGAGAAGCTCTCGGTGAAAAGGTTGCACTCGGTAGAGCCGGTTATAACAATTTAAAATTTTGGATAAGAGGCAGTTTAAACAGTAACTGCGAATTTAAAATAGAAATACCCGGAACGGCGGTATCAAGAACTGTTGCTGCTTCGGAAATTTCATCGGAATGGCAGGAAATAATAGTTCCTATGAGCAGTATAGGTTCGGAAGTTGAAGTAGAGTATGATATTGCTTTTGCATTAAAAACTGTGGACGGTACTGTTAAAACCAATGGCGGGACGGTTTATTTGGACGATATAAGGTTTGTTAAATAAATATGTTTAAAAAAATATTTACTCTTATTATTTCAATAGTTTTGTTAAGCTCGATAAATGCAAATACCGTACGTGCATGCAGCTTAACTTGTGATTTTTCGGAATATACCGCAACTAATGCGGCGATACGTTCCGCAGTTATGCCCGGTTGGGGGCAGAGATGGAATGAACAGAAAACTAAAGGTTGGATAGTTTTTGGTGTGTTTGCCGCAACGGTATTCGGAACATTTTATTATTTGAATAAATCCGAAGGTGATTATCGTTCGTACGAAAGGCTTGGAGCGAGAAATTCTTCTTATTACGACGATTATGAAAGAGATTTAAACACTTCCAGAATATTTGGAGTTTTAGCCGTAGCAACGTGGGTATATGCCGTAGTCGATGCGTATCTTGTTGCGGATAAAAAATCTCAGGAATATGTTTCCAATAAATTCAACGTTGATGTTTACGGCAGAGACGGTGTAATGGTTACATATAAAACAAGGTTTAGTATTTGAAAATTATGAACTTTAAAAAAATATTTTTATTATTTTGTGCATTTTTCGTAATAGGTTTTTCCGCCTGTACTAAAAGAGATAAGTTGCTTAACAATGCAATGATTTTGCAGATAGAACCGGCAGCGGATATTTCTTTAGGTATCGGTGATACCCAAAGTTTAACGGCAATTATCAAAAATATCAATTTTGAAGAAGTTTCCTATGGTGTCAGATGGTCGGTTTCAAATTCCGATTTGGGAAGCTTTTCGGATACCACCTCTAAATCTACGGTGTTTACGGCAGAGGTTAGCGGAACAGGGAAAATTATTTTAACCTGTGAAGGATATTCCGTTTCCGTCAATATAACAGTCAGTTAGTTTTTTACCTTTATTCCGGTTCTCCCGCAAATTTTTCTCTACATATTTAAAAAATAAGTATTCTTTTTTTATTGCTTTTTTTCGTTATATTTGATATCTTATACAACTATGAATATCTGTAGAAACTTTTTAAAAATCAACAAAGCCAATTATTTAAAGTTTATAGAAAAGAAGAATTATTCTATGGGAAAGAAATTTAAAGCCGTTCCCTTTTCCGAAAGAATAGTTTTTTTACCGCATTGTATGAGAAGTACGGGAAACTGCAAAGCAAAAGATGAGGGGACATACTATTCCTGTGTTCAGTGCGGAGCTTGCAAAATAGCACAGATATCAAAACTTGCAAAAGAACTTGGCTATAAGAAGCTGTATATAATGAAAGGCGGAAAAGCCATTCAAAATATTTTAATTAATGAAAAAATAAAAGCCGTAGTTGCCGTTGCCTGCCACTTTGAAGGTGCACAGGGAATAAAAATGACGGACAAACTGAAAGTAATAACACAGTTTGTTCCGCTGTTAAAAGACGGTTGCTGTGATACGGATGTTGATGTTGAAACGGTTAGAAAAATAATGGAGCAGAAGTAGAAAATGGAAAAACTTAAATTTACCGAACTTAATTTATCGCCGGAAATATTGAAAGCCGTAGCGGATATGGGCTTTGAAGAAGCAAGCCCCATTCAGTCGCTTGCGATACCTAAAATGATAGAAGGGCTTGATATTATCGGGCAGGCACAAACCGGAACGGGAAAAACTGCCGCTTTCGGAATACCTATACTTGAAAAAATTAATGCCAAAGAAAAAACTACGCAGGCACTTGTAATGTGTCCGACAAGAGAACTTGCCATACAGGTTGCTGAAGAGTTAAAAACTCTTTCGAAATATAAAAGAGGCGTAAATATTATTCCCGTATATGGCGGGCAACCTATCTTCCGTCAGATGTCGGCACTTAATAAGGGTGCTCATATCGTAATAGGAACTCCCGGAAGAATTATCGACCATATAGAAAGAAAAACCATCAAGCTTGACCATGTTAAAACCGTTGTCTTGGACGAAGCCGACGAAATGCTTGATATGGGCTTCAGAGACGATATAGAACTTATATTAAAGAATCTTCCGGAAGAGAAACAAACGGCATTTTTTTCTGCAACGATGCCGAGAGAGTTTATGTCTCTTACGAAAAAGTATCAGGTGCATCCCGAAACGATAAAAGTTGTTCACGAGAAATTAACCGTTCCTTTAATAGAACAGCTCTACTGTGAAGTTCGCGAACATCAGAAAGTGGAAGCTCTTGCAAGATGTCTTGATATGTATGATCCGAAACTTTCCTTAATATTCTGCAATACAAAAAGAAAAGTTGACGAGCTTGCCGCACAGTTGCAAATAAGGGGCTATTCGGCAGACGCCATCCACGGAGATATGAACCAAACTCAGCGTGACAGAGTAATGGATAAATTCAGAAACAATAAAATAGAAATTCTTATCGCTACTGACGTTGCCGCACGCGGTATAGATGTTGACGATGTTGAAGCGGTGTTTAACTTTGATATTCCGCAGGATATCGAAGCTTATGTCCACAGAATAGGCAGAACCGGGCGTGCGGGAAGAACGGGCAAAGCGTTTAGCCTTATTGCCGGCAGAGACATTTATAAGCTGAGAGATATTCAAAGATATACAAAAACTACCGTTAAAAGAATCCCAGTTCCGTCGCTTGCCGACGTAGAAAATGTAAAAATTTCTTCTTTTATGGAAAAATTAAAAGAAACTTTAAAACAGGATTCTTTCGAAAAATACATTACAAAGATAGAATCTTTAATTACCGATAACATTACTTCAGTTGATGTGGCTGCGGCACTTTTTGAAATGATGGTTGAAGCGGAAAACGACAAACAGCACGAAGATATAGATTTAAATATTCCGAGTTTCGAGAGGGATTTTTCCAAAAATCGTAATCGCGATAACCGTTCCGGAAAAGGCGGAAAAAAATTCGGCGATAAAAAAATCGGCAGAAGACATATCGGCGTTGAAAAAGGAATGACAAGGCTCTTTATAAATATAGGTAAGAGTAAGAAAGTTCGTCCCGGGGATTTTGTCGGTGCTATTGCAGGCGAAACGGGTTTGAACGGAAACATGGTCGGAAGTATAGATATTTATGACAAGTTTACTTTTGTGGAAGTTCCCTCACAAAATGCACAACAGGTAATAGATGCGTTAAACAACAGCAATATAAAAGGTCACAGAGTTGCAGTAGAAAAGGCTCAAGGAAGGTAAAATATGCCGTTATTTGAATTTATATGTAAGAAATGCGGAAAGAAATTTGAAAAGTTGGTTTTCTCCACGGACAACGAAAAATTGGCATGTCCGGAATGCAAAAGTGAAGATGTTGAAAAACAGTTTTCTACTTTTTCATCAAATGCCTCAAAAGGCGGCGGACATGAACACCATTGTTGTAACGGCTGCTGCCACCATTAACCACAAATCAAATGAAAGAAAAAATTTCTTCAATCAGCACGGATTTACAACAAAAATTTCCTAAATTCGGAATCAACAAAATTCGGGAATTGACGAGGCTTGTATTTGAAATATCAAAAAAATATAGTGTTGCACCTGAAAAAATCATAGATGAAATAACCGAAAAAGATTACGAAAAAATAAAAGAATCTCTCCTAAAACGCCGTTATCCGAAAACATTTTACAAAGCAAAAAAAGAAAGCTTTTATCTGCCGGATTTTGATATCGGCGAAAATGACAGAGCCGATTTATCGCAAAAAAAATTCAATCCGAAAAATATTTATTACACAAACGATGTTGTAACCTCTGCATTATACTCAAGAATAAAAAAACTTTTCCCTAATGCCGTATTTACGGAAATAGAAAGTCTGAAAAATTTTTTGAAAGAAAATAAATTTTCAACGGTAAAATACAATAAAAGACACGAAAATTTATTTCTTATCAACGAGAAATACGATTTCTTTAAAAAATGTCCCTGCACAAAAGGCGTAAACTGCTGCAATTATTCTATTCTTAATATCGGCTTCGGCTGTTTATATGAATGCGAATATTGCTTTTTGCAAGGGTATCAAAACGTTGCAGGAATTATACTTCCGTGCAACCTGCCCGATTTTTTAACAAGAGAAAAAATCAAACCTATTGATAACAAAATATTTTTCCTTCCCAGAGTCGGAAGCGGCGAGTTTACGGATTCTTTGATTTTTGACGATGTTACGCATTTTTCTGACGATATTGTAAAATTCTTTAAAGAGAATAAAGATATATCTTTTGAGTTTAAAACTAAAAGCACAAATATTGATAATCTTTTAAAGTTGGGCGGCAATGAAAATATTGTTGTTTCCTGGTCGGTAAATGCCAAGAAAATTATAGAAGAAAACGAACATTGCACTCCGAGTCCGGAAGAAAGGTTAAAAGCTGCACAAGCCTGTATAAAGGCCGGCTATAGTGTCGGTTTCCATTTTGATCCCGTAATACTTTATGACGGCTGGCGTGACGGCTACAAAGAAACAATTGAAATGATTTTTGATTTTATAGATGCTAAACATATAAAGTGGATTAGTATAGGTTCTTTAAGAATGGCAGCAAGTTTGAAGAAAGTTATTGAAGTGCGTTTTCCCGACAACAAAATTATGGACGAAGAATTTTTATTATCGCACGACGGGAAACTTCGCTACGAAGAAAGTGAACGAACGGAAATTTACAAATATTTGATTAACCTTATAAAACAAAAATCTCCATCCGTTACAATCTATCTTTGCATGGAAAAGTTGCAAGGCGATTTTTGAGTGATAAATGGCAAAGGCGGAAGATTTGGTTAGAAGTTTAAACTGTCGTGGTTTAACAGAAAATCTTTTATTCCCATTATCAATATTCCGTCATTGTTTTTCCAACGGATAATATCGTCCTTTACGACGATAATTTTCTTAAAAGAATCTTTTGTTCTGTTAAGGGAATTTGTCTCCTGTTGATTATCATTGTTTTGCTTTTACTTAAAATAAATTTTTGCATTTATATGTAAAAATTTATTCTGTAAAAAAGACAGGGTTAATGCTATGTTTTAACCCTGTCCCTATCAAAAATACTGCTATGTTGTATTTTTGATAAAACTGCCTTTATCATCAACGAGACCAATATTTATGCCCTGCTGTTATATTATATTCTAAACAGAGTGTGCTTTTATTATCATTTATTTGTTGTAATTCTTGCGGAACAAATACTTCTCCATGAAAATAATACACCATAGCTGCTCTGCCTGTTCCGTCTCCACCGCCAACCCAAAACCAAGTAAAATACTTATTACCGCGTGCATCAATACCTAAAACGGGCGAATAAGAAGTAAATCCTTCACTATCGCCACCGGCATCTTCCCTAAACAAAAAGTGTCCGTATTCCGAAAAATATGCTTTTTGAGCGGAAAGTATAGTCCCGAGCAAAGCATAGGCTTCAGTCATTTTGGCTTTCTCTGTATAATTTCTGTAAATAGGCACGCTTACTACCGACAGAATAATCACAATTGCAATTGTAATTACCAACTCTACTAAGGTAAAACCTTTTAATTTTCTTTTCATTTTTTTCTCCTTTTAATTCAAAATTTTATCTTTTCATTAATAGAATTATAACATAAAATCTTAAGTTTGTCAACTATAAACACGATTTTAAATTCTTAAATTAGCACGTTTAATTTTTTCTTGAAATATGTAAAATATAAATATTAATTATTGGAGATTTCTATGGATAAAAAACAAGATAGGCATATCATTATAGGTAAGAGAATAAAAGAAGAAAGAAAAAGATTGAATTTAACTCAAGAAGAAGTAGCTGAAAAAGTCGGTATGGATTATAAATATTTAAGTGCCATAGAAAGAGGTGCGAGCAAACCAAGTTTAGATATTTTTTTGAGAATAGCAGATGCTCTAAAAGTTTCATATAATGATCTGCTCCAAGAAAGTAAAAAGAAAACTGAAGATGAAGAAATGTTGATACAAATAAAGTATTTGTTTTCCGGTTTATCAAAAGAAAAGAAAAAGAAATTTATTTCAGCAATACAAGAATTTAAGAAACTAATTAAATAAAAAATTAATAATGAAAAAGAAAAATCAGGTATGAAAAAACTTCATACCTGATTTTTTCTTTGTAAAATATTTTATAATATAATTTGTTGCTATACTTCTATAGAAGTATACAATACAAAAGAAGTGTATTTGTATATAAATTTACACTTTTTCGGTTGAAAAACTGTAATATATGCACACTTTTTCGGTTGAAAAAATGTAAAAAATATGCTATAATTACAAACAATATAATAATATTGAGGTAAAAATATGTATAGAAAAGCATTAAAAAATTTGTTAGAATGGAAAAACAGCAAAAATAGAAAGCCGTTAATTCTTGAGGGGGCAAGACAAGTAGGCAAAACTTGGCTTATGCAGGAGTTCGGGAAAATTTATTATAAAAATACTGTTTATATTTCTTTCGATAATGCAAAAAACAAAAAAGTTCACGACATATTTACACAAGATTACAATATTGAAAGAATAATAGAAAATTTATCCGTTCACTCGAAAACAAAAATAGAGTCCGATAACACATTAATAATTTTGGATGAAATACAGGAATGTGCGAATGCTTTGACATCATTAAAATATTTTTATGAAAATGCACCTGAATATCATATAGTTTGTGCAGGAAGTTTGTTAGGAATAGCATTACACCAAGGAACATCTTTTCCTGTCGGGAAAGTAGATTTACTAAATATATATCCGCTCTCTTTTACCGAATTTTTGGAAGCTATAGGAGAAAAAAGATTTGTTGATTTAATAGAAAATTTAAATTTTGATTCCATAAAAAATTTCAAAAATGAATATATCAGGCATTTAAAAAATTATTTTTATATCGGAGGTATGCCTGAAGTTGTACAAAGATTTGTCGACAATAAAGATTTTGTAGAAATAAGAAATGTTCAAAATAAAATACTTGAAACCTATGAGAATGATTTTTCCAAACATTTATCAACATCCGACATTTCTAAAACAAGAATGTTGTGGGATAATATTCCATCACAATTTGCAAAAGAAAATAAAAAATTTATATACGGACTTATAAAAAAAGGAGCCAGAGCAAAAGAATATGAAAACTCTCTCTATTGGCTTAATGATTGCGGTTTAATATATAAAGTTTACAGAGCAAAAACACCAAGTATGCCGTTAAAAGCTTATATTGATTTAAGCAGTTTTAAACTGTTTATAGTAGATGTCGGTTTGTTGTGTGCTTTAGCGGATATTGATATGGAAACTTTGTTGGAAGAGAATGAAATTTTTAAAGAATTTAAAGGTTCTTTAAGTGAACAATATGTTCTTCAGCAATTAAAATCCGTCAATAATAAAAATGTTTATTATTGGTCTTCCGAAAAAGGCGATGCTGAAATAGATTTATTAATTCAGAATAAAGGAAATATTGTTCCTATAGAAGTGAAAGCCGGAATAAATTTGAAAGCAAAAAGTATGCAGGTCTATAAAAATAATTTTACTCCAAAAGTTTCAGTCAGAACTTCTCTTGCAGATTACAAAAAAACAGATAATTTATACGATATTCCCTTGTATATGATAGAGAGTTTGGAAAAAATTTTAGATACTCAAAAAATCAATTGAAATAAAACTTCATACCTGATTTTTCTTTGTAAAATAATAAAATAAATTGTATAATATGGAACTTTAATTTATAATTAACGATTATTTTTCGCAAAGCGATTTTATCGCAATAAAGAGGTTTAAAATGGAAATGGAAAAAGTTTATGACGCTAAAAAAGTTGAAGAAAAATGGGTAAACTATTGGATAAATAATAAAACATTTTCTTCAAAAATCGATAAAACAAAAAAATCATTTACTATAGTAATACCGCCCCCGAATGTAACGGGTTCTCTGCATATGGGGCATGCATTGAACGATTCCCTGCAGGACGCAATTATCAGATTTAAAAAAATGCAGGGGTTTAACACTTTGTGGGTTCCGGGAACGGACCACGGCGGAATTGCCACGCAAAATGTAGTTGAAAAACTGCTTAAAAAAGAAGGCAAAACCAAGTATGATTTGGGCAGAGAAAAATTTATCGAAAAAATGTGGCAGTGGAGACAGGAAACAGGCGACACAATTTTAGACCAGCTGAAAAAACTCGGTTGCGGGCTTGACTGGGACAGAACAAGATTCACTATGGATGAGGCTTGTTCAAAAGCAGTTAAAAGAGCTTTCAAACAATTTTATGATAAGGGCTTGATTTATAGAGGAAAAAGGCTTGTTAACTGGTGCCCGAGATGTAATACTGCCTTGTCTGATATTGAGGTAGAATACCATCCGGAAAAAGGAAACCTTTGGTATATCAAATATCCCATAAAAGATTCCAACGAATTTTTAACTGTTGCAACTACAAGACCCGAAACAATGATAGGTGATACTGCCGTTGCCGTTAATCCCAACGATGAAAGATATAAAAATATAGTAGGTGAAAAAATAATTCTTCCTCTTGTAGGCAGAGAAATAGAAATAGTTGCCGACTACTTGGTTGATATGCAGTTTGGAACGGGTGCCGTAAAAGTTACCCCTGCACATGATGCAGTTGACTATGATATAGCAAGAAGACATAACCTTGAAATACTTGAAGTTATAGATGCCAACGGCAATATGACGGACTTGGTTGAAAAATATAAAGGTATGCCTGCTGCAGAAGCAAGAAAAGTAATAGTTGAAGATTTACAAAATAAAGGTTATTTGATAAAAACAGAAGATTATAATCATTCAGTCGGTAAATGTTACAGATGCGGAACTACCATTGAACCGATAATGTCGGAACAGTGGTTTTTGAAAGTTGAAGAAATGTCTAAGAGAGCCTCTCAGGCGGCAAAAGATGAAAAAGTAAAATTTTATCCGGCATCTTGGAAAAAGCCGTACACATTGTGGCTTGATAATTTAAGAGACTGGTGTATCAGCCGTCAAATTTGGTGGGGACACAGAATACCGGTTTTCTACTGCACGGACGAAAACGGCAAACATACGGATTGTCCTCCGATAGTGGAACAGGAAACACCGACAAAATGTCCTCATTGCGGTAATACACATTTGGTTCAAGACAACGATGTTTTGGACACTTGGTTTTCATCTGCTATGTGGCCGTTCAGCGTATTTAACTGGGGAGAAAATCCCGATAACAATGAAGAACTAAAATATTATTATCCGACGGGCGTTCTTGTAACGGGACACGAAATTCTTTATTTGTGGGTTGCAAGAATGGTTCAAATGGGCTTGGAATTTTTAAACGATATACCGTTTAGCGATGTTTTTATTCACGGTATCGTAAGAGATAAACACGGTTTGAAAATGTCCAAATCCAAAGGCAATGTTATTAATCCTTTGGAAATTATGGAACAGTTCGGAACGGATGCTTTAAGGTTTGCGTTGGCACAATCCGCAGCACCGGGGAGAGATATGCAGATATCCAACGATTCTTTCCTTGCCGCAAGAAATTTCGCCAATAAGATTTGGAATGCATCAAGATTTATTCTTATGAATAAAGGCGAACTTGAAATTTCCGACGAGCCGGTAATAAAAGAACTTTCCGACAAATGGATATTGAACGAATATAACCAAACGATAAAAACAGTGACAAGAGCTTTTGAAGTTTATGATATTGATGTGGCTTCAAGAACTTTGTACGATTTTATTTGGACAAAGTTCTGCGACTGGTATATAGAACTTTCCAAAATCAGAATGAACTCGGAAAATGTTGAAGAAAAAAAGCAGGTATTATCCGTTCTTATTTATGTACTTAAAGGAACAATAAAAATGCTTGCACCTATTATGCCGTTTATCTGTGACGAATTGTGGGGTATATTTAATAATACATCGGACAGCATAGTAAATTCAAGTTTCCCTGTTTATGATGATAAATTTGTTTTTGCCAATGAAGCTTCGCAGATGGCAGTCGTTCAGGAAATAGTTTCAAAAATAAGAAATGTAAGAAGCGAAATGAATATTTCTCTTGCGGCATTTATAACGGCAAAAATAAATATTTTGGACGATAAAAAAACGGTAATTTTGGAAAACGATTCCGAATACATTAAATCTTTGGCAAAAATAAAAGATTTATCTTTCGGCAAAGATATTAAGAGAGAGAAAAATTCCGCACTCGCGGTTGCTACCGGCTTTGAAATATTTATTCCGCTTGAAGGGCTTATCGATTTGGAAAAAGAAAAAGCAAGAATAAATAAAGAAATCAACAATGTTTTATCTGAACAGGAAAAGTATAACAAAAAACTTTCCAATCCGAACTTTGTTGCAAAAGCTCCGGAAGCAGAAGTTGCAAGAATAAAACAAAAACTTGCCGACACCGAAAGCAAAATTGCAACACTGAAAGAAACATTAAATAATTTGTAATAAAAATATTTTTCTTTCTTGACAAAAAAATAGTTTTGAATTATAATAAATTTACGGATAGCAGATAAAAAATAAAAACTTAATAGATAATGTTTTTGGATCTTCTATGAAAGGTAGAAGAACTCTTTTGTGAAAACAAAAGGAGTTAGGACTCCAAAAACAGTCGTTTTAAAATATGTAGGAATAAATCAGAGGCTATGTTGATTTATTTTTATATCTTTGTATTTCGCTCCGTTATCGGAGCGAAAAGAGCGGCTGTACGAGTTGTGTCCTAACTCCTTGTACAGTCGCTTTTCTTTTTGTCGCCACAAAAACTCTCTCCTTTCGCAAAATCCAAAAAGAAAAAACACGTAGCGGTGTTTCCGGCTCAGTTTTCTTGTTTTCGCAAACACGAAATCTTTGCCATTGGCTCTTTGAAGAAATTTTATTTTTTTTCGTGCAGTTGTC
>CALGGE010000102.1 GCA_937916125.1 uncultured Elusimicrobia bacterium
AAGGAGAAGAATTATGAAAAGAAAATTAAAAGGTTTTACCTTAGTAGAGTTGGTAGTAACGATTGCTATTGTGATTATTCTGTCAGTGGTAAGCGTGCCTATTTATCAGGGGTATAACAGAAATGCAAAATTAAGTGAGGGTTATGCTCTTCTTGGTGCTATATTATCTGCACAAAAAGCCTACTATTCGCAATATGGAATGTTTTTGGATAGATCTCACGGAAGTGCCGGTTCATATTGGGTTACATGTAATGAAGAAGTCTTGAGAATAGATGCCAGAGGAAATAAATATTTTACTCTAATGGATGTCGGTGCAAACGATATTCAGTTTAACGGACAAATGTTATATTTTAGAGCAAGAGTTTTTATACCTAATAGCCTAGTTAAAAACGGAACTTGTCTAAGATTATCTTATAATTTAACTACAGGACCTATTATTTCTGAGGGGAATTAAAAAATTTTTATATTTAAAAAGTTGTTGAAGAGTGTAATATTTCTACGCTCTAACGGGACAGGATTACAACATAGCAGTAATCCTGTCTTTTTTTATGCAATAAATTTTTGCAAGAACCCCCAGACAAAATTACGGTGTATATTTTCTTCTTGACAAAATATAACCAATCGGATATAATAATATTACATTAAAAAGGAGAAAAAATAAATGCCGGAAATTACACGCTTTTATGGAATCATTATAACATTAGTTTTTAGGGAACATAATCCGCCGCATTTTCATGCTGAATATGGAGAGTATCAGGCAAGCTTTGAAATAAAAACTTTAAAAATGATAGGAAGTTTTCCAACTACAGCAAAAAATCTCGTAAGAAAGTGGGCAAAACCTCATCAAGCTGCATTACTGGAAATGTGGAATAATAAGAAGCCTGTAAAATTACCGCCTTTAGCATAAGAGGTGCATTATGAAAATTTATAAAATTCTTAAAGTTTATCCGTTGGAAAATATGATATTGGGAGTATTGTTTGAAAACGGAGTTTTTAAACAGTACGATATTAGCAGTCTTATTCCTGAAATACCGCAATTCAAACAACTTCGTAACAAGGATTTGTTTAATAAAGTTGAAATAGCTTTTGGCGGAAGCGGAGTCAGATGGAACAGTGAATTGGATTTGTCCGAATATGAACTTTATAAAAATGGCAAAAAATGGAAAAACCCCCCGATAAAAGATATTCCCATAGTTAGTTTGGTTGATCAGTTTAGAACACTTAGATTAAAAGCAAAGAAAACGCAGCAGGAAATAGCAAATAAACTTGGGATAAAGCAATCCGGAATAGCAAGAATGGAAAATGGCGGAAGAACGCCAAATATTGAAACCTTATTACAGCTTGGCAGTGCTATAGGCTATACTTTGCATTGGAAAAAAATAAAAATTTGATCAAATATTGCTTTATATAACATTCTCTTGTTGTTTTAATGCCTCTATACATCCGACCATCATAGTTAGTTGTCGTTCGTTGTTATTGTTCAAGTGTTTCACCTTTTTACCCGATGTTGCGGTTAAGGTGATTTTTTTCTTGACAAATAAGTTAGAAAAAACTAAAATTATTTGCGAAAACTAAAAATTTTAATTTTGACTAAAGATTTTAAAACGACCTAAAATATAAAAATATGGAGGAAATTAACAAAATGGAGATGCCATTAAGCGATTTGGTATTAAACCAAAAAGCCAAAGTGAAGAAAATCTCTTCAACAGATTCCGTTTTAACAAAAAAATTACTTTCTATGGGAGTGTTAAAAGGTGTTGAAGTGGTAGTTACAAAGAAATCGGTTCTCGGAGATCCTATAGAAGTATCAATAAGAGGTTACAATTTAAGCTTAAGAAAAGACGAAGCTTGTTATATTATGGTAGAAGCATAAAATTGCAAAGTGATTTTCGTCGGAAGGTCGAGCAATTGTAAAAATGATTGTAAGTTGAAATGTCGGGAAGTTGCGGCGACGGAAGTAAATTAAGGACTGAAATAAATTGTCGCAAGCGGCTTTTAATAAAAAAAGGAGTAAAACTAAAGTGAGTGATTTAAAAAAAGTAAAAATATGTTTGGCGGGTAATCCAAACTGCGGTAAATCAAGTTTGTTTAACAATATTACGGGATTAAGACAGCACGTAGGTAATTACCCCGGTGTTACAGTTGAGAAAAAAGATGCTTTTATAACAAGAGGCGGGTATGAAATAAACATAGTAGATTTGCCCGGTATTTACGGCTTGGCAGCAAGTTCCGAAGATGAAGTTGTTGCAAGAAATGTTCTTGTTGAAGAAAAGCCCGAACTTGTTATAGATGTTGTGGATTCTTCCAACCTTGAAAGAAACCTTTATTTATATGCACAGCTTTCGGAATTGAAAATTCCCGTTGTCGTAGCTATGAATATGACCGATATCTTGGACAATAAAGGCAAAAAAATCGATTACAAAAAATTGGAAGAGAAATATAATATCGTTGCGGTTCCCATAGCTGCAAGCAAAAATAAAGGAACAAAAGAGCTTTTGGATACCGTTATAGATGTTTTGAACGGGAAAAAAGAAATACCGTCGGTTTCAGTAGATTACGGCAAAGATATCGAAGCAGAAAAAGATATTATTTCCAAAATGATAATGGAAGATTCCTCTCTTACGATGAAATATCCCGTAAGCTGGCTTGCCGTGGAATTGATTAAAAAAGATTCTTATGCTATGGAAAAAATTAAGCCGTCTGTAGAATATTTTAAGTTGAAAGAGCAGGCGGAAAAGAGTAATGCAAAAATTTTGTCGCTGTTCAATGAAAATATCGAATCGGTTTTTGCGGATAAAATTTACGATTGGATAAGAGTAGTTGTAAACGATGTTTTGTTCGATGCAAAAGCTGCCAAAAAAGATATTTCCGAAGCTATCGATAAAATAGTTTTAAATAAATTTTGGTCTATTCCTATATTCCTTTGTGTAATGTTTGTAATTTTCTGGTTTACATTTACATGCTCCGAACCGGTAGTAGGCTGGTTTGAAGCCGCCATTGAATGGCTTTCCGATTTTGCTTCAAACGTAATTCCGGAAGGAATGTTCCAATCGTTGATTGTTGACGGTATTATTGAAGGTGTCGGCGGAGTATTAGGGTTCTTCCCGCTCATTATATTTATGTTCTTCGCGATTGCATTTTTTGAAGATACGGGATATATGGCAAGAGCAGTGTTCATTATGGATAGAGTTATGAGAAAGTTCGGTATGCACGGAAAATCGTTTGCCTCTTTGCTTATTGCAACAAACGGTTGTGCGGTTCCCGCAATGATGTCAACAAGAACAATCGATAATCCGAAAGACAGAATAACAACGCTTCTTGTTACGCCGTTTATGATATGCGGTGCAAAACTTCCTATTTTTGCACTTTTTATAGCTGCATTTTTCAGCAACAGTTCAACGCAGGCAACACTTACAATGTTTGCTTTCTATTTAATAAGTGTATGTTTGGCATTGTTTTCGGGCTTTGTATTCAAGAAAACTTTGTTTAAAGGCGATCCGGGATATTTCGTTATGGAACTTCCTCCTTACAGAGTTCCTACGTTGAAAAGTTTACTTCTTAAGATGTGGGAAAGAGGCTGGATGTATATTAAGAAAGCCGGAACCATTATTTTGCTTGTGTCCATACTTATTTGGGCAGGTTTAACTTTCCCTCAGGTTGACGAAGATAAGCTTGCGGAAACAGGTCTTGGCGAAGATGAAATAGCCGCAGTTCAGATGGAACAGAGCTATATCGGTAAACTCGGTAACTTTATAGAACCTGTTATAAAACCTATCGGTTTTGACGGTAAAATGGGTATCGCTTTGATAGCAGGTTTTGCAGCAAAAGAAGTTGTCGTAAGTACTTTAGGAACAATTTATTCTATGGGTGAAACCGATACCGAAGATGATGAAGCAGTTAACTCTTTGGCTGAAAAGATTGCCGGCGACCCGGATTGGAGTCCGCTGAGGTCAATATCGTTCCTTATGTTCTGTTTGATATATGTTCCTTGTATAGTTGCAACAACGGTGTTCTACAGAGAGGCAGGCTCAAGAATGAAATGGCTGCTGATACTGTTTATATGGACTACATGTTTAGGTTATACACTGTCGTTTATAGTTTATCAATGCGGCAGGCTGTTAGGCTTTTAGCCGCTTAGCGGTTAAAAGCAGTTGAAAAGCTGAAGGCTGATAACTACAGCAAACTCTTCAACTATTCAACAGAGCGAAGCTCGTTCAACTATTCAACTGATATTGTTGTAGATACTATTAATTTAGTTCTGAACAATTGTGCATGTTAGGAGACAATAAATGGAAACTTTATTTGTGTTATTAATAGTAGCATTATGTGCGGTTGTTCTTTTCAGAAAGATATTTAAACAGGTGAAAAGCGGTAAATGTGATTGCGGGTGCGGCTGCGATAACAATTGCGGCGGTTGCGGAAAAAAGGACAGTTGCATGACGCAACTTATGAGAAAAAGTAAAGAAAATAAGCTGTAATGCAAAATATAAGTTTTTTGCAATACAAAAAATAAATAAAAAAGGAGAGAAGAAAAAAATGAAGAAAGTAGTAGCAGCATTATTTTTAGCAGCAGTAGTAACATTGGGTGTTTCAAGTGCCTATGCAGAAGACAGTTTCTTGGACGGTTTGACAATCGGCGGAGGAATTACATTAAACTTGCAGAATTTGCAAAATGCAAATGCAGTTCCTAATCCCGGACAAGATGACGAAAACAAAACTCCTACAATGGGACAGTATTCCGTAGATTTGGAAATCGAAAAGAATTTTGACGACAACAACACTGCATTTATTCATTTGGAAACAGGTAAAGGCAACTTGAATTCTTATTTGAATTCTATTGCAGCTATCAACAGAGATGCAGATGACAGCGGCGTAGTTGCGGTAACCGAAGCATGGTTCGAACATAAGTTTACGGATGCTTTCGCATTGAGCGTAGGTGTTTTGGATCCTACAACTGCAGTAGATGACAATGCTTATGCTAACGACGAAACAACGCAGTTCATCGGCGAAATGTTCAGAAATGCGGTAAATATTAATTTTTCCGATAATAATTTCGGTGTAAAAGCAACTTATGAAACGGATTTTGTTGATTTAGCTGCTCAGTATATTGATGCAAGCGAAGATAGCTCCAGCGGTTCTGCAGATATTACCAGAAATGCATTTGCTTCGGCACAGGTTAATTTCAAACCGGGCTTCATTGATGATATGGACGGCAACTACAGAATTTACGGTTGGACAAACACAAATGATAATGTTAAATTGGGTGATCCTGCTTCTGATACGGAGAAAGATTACGGTTTCGGTCTCAGCTTGGATCAGCAATTTTCAAATGTCTTCGGTGCATTTGCAAGATACAGCTGGAGCAGAGGTAATGTCGGAGAGTATGATGGTGCAGATTATGAAGCAATGGGTGCAGCACATACTTGGAGCTTAGGTTTACAGGCAAATGTTAAAGGTCTCGGCGACGAAGATGTTGTAGCAGTTGCTTATGGTCAGATAATGCCTTCAGATGATTATAAAGATAATATAAATCCTGATGCAAAATCAGAAAATCACTTGGAAGTTTACTACAGCTGGAACATTGCAGATTATTTATCAATCAGCCCTGATTTCCAGATGGTAGAAAATCCTTATTATGACGGTGATGCAGATACCGCTTATGTAGGAACAATAAGAATGCAAATTTCTTTTTAATGTACAATGTACAACAAACGGCAACACCGGATCTTTCGACTTCGCAAATGCTACCGCATTTGCTTCGCTCAATATGACAAATAACAGTTGTCATGCTGAGCTTGTCGAAGCATCTCGTCGTTGTCGTTCCTCTGTCATTCCCGAGAGTTGTAGTCGGGAATCTCATAGTTTGTCGTTGCCGTTGAAACTCTTCAACTTTTCAACTATTCAACTATTCAACTGTCGTTCCCGTTCCTCTCTCGGTCGTGCTGCTTTCACTTTGGTGGAATTGGTAATTACAATCGCCATTGTGATAATTTTGTCGGTAATCTCTGTACCGATTTATAGAGGATATGTGGATAAGGCAAAATGGTCAGAAGGGTATGCTTTAGCCGGATTGATTTTATCTGCTCAGAAAGCATATTATAGTGAATATGGATATTTTTTAAGGGAACAAGAGAGCGGTAGTCGTGGTATATGGACAAGTTTTGATACAGTACTTGGTGTAGATGCAAGAGGCAATAAATATTTTACCTGTTTTGATGCCGGTGCTCCGGATAATGAAAAATATTATTTTGATGCAGATTTGCTAATGCCAAAATTTGATAGTAATAAAACCAGATTAAGAATAGCTTACAATATAACAAGTGGTGTTACATACCGAGAGTTTTAAGTGCTTAATAATATAAAAATATATAATAACAGGCGGGGTTGTCACATAGCAACAACCCTGCTTTTATTTCTACAAATCTAAGCTGTTAGGATTTAGCAAGAAATCCTGTAAATCTATTATCAATATTCCGTCATTATTTCGCCATACCGGCGAAGAATCTTTTACAACAACAATTTTTTTGAAAGAGTCATCTATATTAACAAGCGAATTTGTTTCTTGTTCCATTTTTTCTTTGCTCGGTATGGCAAAGGCAGATTGTATGTAGTATCTTTTGCTTCCCTGATTACAAACAAAATCCACTTCGAGATGTTTTCTTTGTCTTTTTCCGTATTTGTTTGTTATAAAAGTTTCTACAATACCTACATCCACATTGTAACCTCTAATTTTTAATTCATTAAAAATAATATTTTCCATTAAATGTGTTTGTTCGTATTCTCTAAAACCTACTCTTGCATTTCTTAAACCTACGTCAGTAAAATAATATTTTAAAGGTGTATTTATATACCGACGACCTTTTATGTCATATCTTAAAGATGTTTCTATCAAAAAACAATCTTGAAGATATTTTAAATAATTTTGAATGGCAACCCTGCTTAAATTAATTCTTTTTACGGATTTAAAAGTATTTTCTAATTTTGTAGGATTGGTTAAAGAGCCTACGGCAGAAGAAATAGTATTTATAAGTTCATTAAATTCCTCTATATTAACAATTTTATATCTTTCAATAACATCTTTTAAATAGACAGTATCAAATAAATTTTTTAAATAATTACTTTTTTCTTCAACTGTTTTCAGCACTGTAGCTGCGGGCATTCCACCGTAAAGCATATACTGTTTTAAAGCTTCAGATTTTTCTCCTTCAAAACTTGGCAAAAATTCGGAAAAAGATAAAGGATAAATACGTATTTCAATGCGGAAGAACTCCAGGATGCTGCATAAGTTCTGAAATGCAACAGCTAACTAAAGTGCGGGCATGGAAGGATAAAACATCCTGCTTATTGCTCTGAAGTAAAAATCAGAATGGATCATCAGATCCGTGGGATCCCGGATTTTATATCGCCTCAAAAACGGGCAAACCCTTCTGAGGAGAACAGAGATCACTTTCTCCGGACCTAAAGCAGTTCAGCGAAGAATCGAAAGAGAAAAAGGACCCAAAATACACATCCCTCTATG
>CALGGE010000103.1 GCA_937916125.1 uncultured Elusimicrobia bacterium
AATCAATTAAAAATTGGGGGAGCAATCCCCAATCCCCAATCCCCAATCCCCAATAGAAATAGAAATAGAAAAAAATATAAAAATTATTTTTTTAAATAAAAAAATATTAAAAGATAATGATTATTAAATATTTTATTTATTGATATAATAATTGAGGTTTAGTATTCTCATAATATTTCGTTTTGTTAACCTTAATTAAAAAATGAGGTGAGATATTTTCTTTATTATCACTATATATTATTTTATTTTCGTATACCCTTTTTGATTTAATATAATTCTTTTTATCATTTACTTTATTCAGACAAGCTTTTTGACTAAGGTCTTTTTTCATTATATTTTTCATATTGTTCCGATAAAATCCTTCTGTTATTTTATTTTTAATATTATTAATTTTATCCAAAAGTCCTTTATTATCAAATTTAATTTTGACAATTTTCGTTGAATTAAAATCACAGCTTGAAAATTTGTTTTTTTCCCAAATACTTTTAAATTTTATATCTGTTTTTAAGCTCATCCTTTTATTCTTATAACTCTCAATGTTTTTTATTTTATTTATATTATTGTTTCTATTACTATTTCTCGTGCTATTTATAACTTTATTATTTTTGGTATCGTTAGCATCTGTATTATAACTGCTTAGAGCCAAATTTCTTGTGTTGCTATTTTTGAATATTTTGTAATTTCTCTTTTGTTTATTTTTTGCTAAGTATTGTGTAGACATAATCTTCGAAGATTCACAGCTTGTAATTTCTGGAAATTTTATGTATTTTTTACTAAAACTTTTCAAAGTTTTAGTTTTTGTCATTTTTTGGTTATTTTTATTTTTTGATTTTGTTTTTCCAATGTGAGAATAGCACTTTATTGAAGTAGTAGTATTTGATGAAAAGAGATTTCTATTCGGGGAAACACACTTATCGGATTTTATGGAGCAGTTACTATAGTAATTTTTTATTTTTGAAAAAGAGCCGACTGAGTTAAGTACTTTTTGTGTAAAATTGGAATTATTTCTTTTATATAAACTCATTCTTTTTATATTGTTATGTCTTGCTATTGAATATTGACGACAATTTATGAACTTCTTTTTATTATTAAATGAAAAACATTTATTACTTGTTTTTAATTTTTTTTCCGATTTTTGTTTTGTATTTAAACTCTTATAATAAATTCCTTCTTTAAATTTCGTTATTTTTTGACTGTAATTCGTGTTCAATTTTTTCCTGTCATTTTCTTGTGTGCTTAAGCAAGTCATAGGCTGGAAATCATTTGAGCCTGTTCTTATATTTTTTTGGCTTTCAATTCCTGTATGACAAATTTCTGATTTTTGATATTCTACCATACTTCTTAAATATTCGATAATTTTCTCGCCCTTGGTAGGACAATCATCATAATCATATATATTTTTATTAGTGCCTGTAATTAAGTTTGGGTTGTTCTCTGTTATAAAATAATTATAATTATTATTATTCTGTATAACAATATTATTATTTAATTTTTTCATATTATTAATAATCTTATTTGATTTAACTCTAGAATTAGTTGAAATCGTCGTTCTAGAACTCATACTTGTCATTTTTAATTTTGAATTATTTATTTTTTTCATATTTTCAACTAAACTACTGCAGGAATTTAATTTCAAATTATTGCTTATCTTATCCCTGATTTTATTTGAGTTATAACTAAAATTATTAGATAAGTCTTGTGATATATGCTTATACCTGATATATTTTTTTATATTTTTAATTTGATTATTTAGAGTCATTTTTCTTTTAAATATAATACCTTTTTTCTTCTCACCAAAATTCTTTGTTTTAGTTTTTGCTAATGTCTTTTGGTTATTTTGCTCAAGTTGCTGTTTGCTTTGGCTTACCTTTGTTGATAAATAATAGTTATAAGTTGTTTCTCTTCCTATCAAGCTATTCAAATTGTTATTATCAGTGGTGTTATTGTTTATAAATAGTTTATCTTTTGAAAAAGTTGTTTTATTTTTTCTTCTTGGAGAAATTATTTTAAATTTATTATTTTGATGTTTATTATTATCATTATTATTGTTATTGGTATTAATTATATTTTTGTTTTTGTAAATTTTTTTGCTTTTTTCCAATTCAGCTATGGTAGGGAAGGGTTTTGTTTTATATTTTTTTAATACTTTTTTGGATACAGCTTTGACATTTTCTTCTGTGTTATTCTTTATTACTTTTGGCTTATCAATATTTGATTGAGTATTTTGAATGCTATTTCTTTTTGTGTGATTACTCGAGAAATTTCCTTTTATAACTATTTGTTTAATTCCTTCACATTTACTATTTTTATTATTATTTGCATTATTGATATTGCTAATATTGTTAATATTGTTGATATTTATATTTTCATCATTTAATATCAGTTTTAAGTCATTTACAAAAATTTTATTTCCATTAATTATATCCATTATATTATACAAAGAAATATTTGACTCATTATTAGTTATAAAAGATTCCATATATATATTGGGCTTAATCTCCAAGTCATTTTTTTTGCCTTTGTTTACACTTTTATTCTGGATGAAAATCTCATTTTTGAGATATATTGAATTTGAATGTTGAGTAAATAGTGTATCATCTGCATTATTCTGAATGTTTTCTTTCTCTATTTCTTTATTGACTTCATTTGTAAATAAAGGCCCTTTGGGTTCTCTATTATCAGAATGGTTATTATTTTTTTCATAGTTTATTAGATTAACGGCGTCTATCATTTTTTGCTTTTTTCTTATATTTTTATAAATATATTTCCTTTCATGTAAAGATATATAATTAGGAAATATTTTTGAGTAAATTTCATAAAATTCACATATTTTTTTGAGTCGTGGAAATAATTCATTTTTTGGATAAAAACTATATATGAATTCTTTGCTAGCATTGAATATTAAAAATTCTTTATATTTTGTTAGAGCTTTACAAGTACTATTAAATATGAGTTTATTTATTATTAAATTTGAATAGGTATAACTATTCGCGGAATATTTAGCACATAGTTTAATATGTGACATATGCTCCAAAATTCTTAAAAATATGCTATTCGTTGAACTATTTTTTGAACTCATTTTTCAGTTTATTTTTTAATATTTCCATAGTCTGTATAATTTCAAGACTGTTTCCCGCAACGTTTCCCAAAGGTTCGTCCATATCGGTAATAACGGCTTTCATATTCCTGCCGAACATTTTACCTATACTTACCATTTTTTTTGCCAAAAGTTTTGACTCTTCGTATTTTTGTATAAATGCCGCATTACCGGTTTTTACATCCAGCAAAATATTTGCGGCACCCTCTGCAATTTTCTTGGACATTATGCTGGAACATATAAGCGGTATCGATTCTACCGTAGCCGTAACATCTCTTAAAGCATACATCTTTTTATCGACAGGTGCAACCTCTTTTGTTTGCCCTATCATAACAAACGTATTTTCTTTTAAAACTTTTATAAATTCATCTTTATCAAGATTTACGTTAAAACCGGGTATAGCTTCCAACTTATCCAATGTTCCGCCGGTATGCCCTAAGGCTCTGCCCGACATCATTGGAACATATACCCCGCAAGCCGCAAGTACGGGAGCTATCAACAAAGATGTTCCGTCGCCGACTCCGCCGGTAGAATGTTTGTCCGCCGTCGGTCCGTCGAGAAAACTTAAATCAAGAATTTGTCCGCTTTTCGCCATAGACTCGGTAAAAGCAAAAGTTTCTTCATCATCCAAAGATTTAAAATATATTGCCATAAAAAAAGCAGACATCTGATAATCTGCAATTTCGCCTTTGTTGTAGCCGTCAACAATAAAAGAAATTTCTTCTTTTGAAAGTTTTTCCCCGTTTCTTTTCTTGTAAATAATATCGTAAGCTCTCATGATAAAAATTACTCCGTAATTTTAATGTATAATGTACAATAAACTACAAAAAACCCGGAAATCGCTTCGCTATTCTCCTATCACTCCGTACATCTATACTTCTAAAACAAATTGTTTTACGATTTGTTCTATCTTCGTTGAAGCTTTTTTACCGATATCCAAAACTTCTTCGTGAGATAATTGTTCTTCGGATAAGCCGCTTGCTTTATTTGAAACATAAGTTATTGCAACAACTTTCATACCCGTTTGACGGGCAGGAATCGATTCCGGTATAAGCGACATTCCGACAACATCTCCGCCGAGCTTTTCAAATGCGGAAATCTCCGCCGGCGTTTCGTAAGACGGTCCGCTTACGGCAAAATATACTCCCTCATAAATTTTAATATTTTCTTTATCGGCAATATTTTTTATTTTATTTCTCAAATCACCGTCGTAAATATTTGTCATATCAGGAAATCTTTCACCGAATTCTTCATAATGAGTCCCTATTAAAGGATTATTTCCCATAAAATTTATATGATCTTTTATTAAAACAATATCTCCGGGATTATAATTTTTATTAACGGAACCTACGGCACAGGTAATAATAAGATTTTCCACGCCCAAACTTTTCATAACTCTGACAGGATAAGAAATTTCCCGCATGGTATAACCTTCGTAATAATGGACACGCCCGCTAAAGAAAAAGATATCGACATTATTCAATTTGCCGACAATAAGTTTCCCGGCATGTCCCCGAACTGTCGATACTTTAAAATGCGGAATTTCGGAATAAGAAATCTCAAAGCTGTCAGTTATCAAATTTTTTAAATTACCAAGTCCCGAACCTGCAATTATTGCGATTTTAGGACGAGTATTTATTTTATTAAGAATATAATTTTTTGTTTCTTCTATTTTATTGAGCATTGTTTTTCCCGAACAATTATAGTTTATCAAAAAAACCGTTTCCGTTCTTCATAGGGGCATATCCGAATATATCGGCAATTGTTTGAGCAACGTCAGACAAACTGTTCCTTACGCCAAGATTAACATTTTGTTTTATTTTTTTGCCGTAAACCATAAGAGGAACATATTCTCTGGTATGATCCGTATGTTTTTGGTATGTAGGATCACATCCGTGGTCGGCCGTAATGATAAGTAAATCCTCATCCGTCATGGCATTAACTATCTCGGGTAATTTCTCATCAAAATATTTCAATCCTTTGGCATAAGCATCAACATTTCTTCTGTGTCCCCACAGCATATCAAAATCAACCAAATTGGTAAATATGAGTTGTTTTTTATCGCCGTCGGTTTTATCAGAAATACACTCAAGAGTTTTTTGTATTCCGTCAGCATTTCCCGTCGTATGATAAGAAACCGAAATTCCTCTGTTATTAAAAATATCTTTTATTTTTCCGACGGAAATAACTTTCCCGCCCGTTTTTGTTATTTTATCCAAAATTGTTTCGCCGGCCGGTTCCAAAGAATAATCTTTTCTGTTTGAGGTTCTTTCAAATGTTCCGTCGGATTTTTTTATAAAAGGTCTGGCAATTACTCTGCCGACGGAATGTTCTCCCGTAAGCATATTTCTTGCGATTTGACAAATATCATATAATCTGTCTAAACCGAAAACATCATTATTTTCCGATGCCGCAATTTGAAACACGGAATCGGCCGAAGTATATACTATCGGATAACCCGTCGCGTAATGTTCGTTACCGAGCCGTTTAATTATTTCCGTCCCGGAAGCGACACAATTACCCAAAACTTTTGTTCCGATCTGTTTTTCAAAATTTTCTATCAAATCCTTAGGAAATCCGTCGGGATATGTCGGGAACGGTTTATCCAAAACAACTCCGGAAAGTTCCCAATGCCCCGCGGTAGTATCTTTGGCAGGTGAAATCGTTGCCATTTTACCGTAATTACCGACGACGGTTAGCGGAATATAACCGAACGGATGATTAACAATATTATATAATCCGAGTTTCCCTAAATTCTCAAGAACAAAATCTCTGCCCATACTTTCAAAAATATGTTTCAAAGTATTTGTTCCTTTATCACCATATAATGCTGAATCTTCACATTCACCTGCTCCAACTGAATCAGTTACAATTAAAAATATTCTTTTAACGAGAATTGTAAATTTGAGTGTTGCTCTTGAGGTTTTAAATTCTCTTCCTGCTGATGCTTTTACAGTCGATCAAGTTTTTATTGAACTTGAAATAAGAAAAAATTCTGTAATGCACAATTATCTTGAAGTAGAGCTTTCTAAAAAAATTTAAAAAAGAATTAGAATGATGAAGATTTTAGCAAAGTTTTAAAATTTTCACCTGTCCCTGAAAAATTTTATATGAGGAAAAGAAAATTGACATTTTTAGAATTGTGGGAAAGAGCATCCGCGGATTATTTTATTATTGATATTGAAGATCCCGAAACATTTAATCGAAGAATGATAGTGGATAAAACTCATACTATAGGTCCTATTGGCCCTGATGATGACGATTACGAAGTTGTCGAAGTTAAAGTTATTCCAAATAATTTTTGCTACGGTGCTTTAGGAGATAAAAAACTAAAAAACGGTTTACATATCATTTTAAGAGAACTTTAAAATGGAAAAAACTAATAAAGAAAAGAGCATTTTTAAAATGGCAGAAGAAGATCCAAATTTTAAAGCTCTTTTAAATATTGAATTTATTGACGAAAAATCTTATAAAGGGGAAAAGAAAATGAAAACATTCGGAGTATTCCACATTTTTGATGTAGACGGTGGATTTGGGGATGCGATTCCTCAGGAAGATTTAATTTGTACTTTTAATTCTGAAGAGGAAGCGAAAGATTTTATCAAAAAATTTGAAAAACCACACGTTTATGACTGTCCATATCAGTGTTTAGAATGTGGAAAGCTTGAATTGAGAGAGTTACCGACAACTTACAACGAGAAGGATTTTTGGTGGCTTTCTGAAGATTATGAAGAGTGCGACGAAGAAGAGGATTATGAAGAGGACGAAGACGATGATTGTTAAAGAGCTTATTGAAAAATTAGTAGATAATAGATTTAAAATTATACCATATTGTTGTTTTAACGCTGATCTTTGTGAGAATTATATCGGCCAAAAAGGATATTTCGAAAATGATATAGAAGATTTCAAATGTATGGATTTGTGTAAATATGGTACTTTAGAAAAAATTTTTTGTGATCAAGCTGAGCCGTTTCTAATGAAAGAACTCAGAAAAGATTATAAATTTTTCATTCCCGAATTTTTTGTAGTTCCAAAAGAAAAAGGGTTCAGACCTTATACCCTTGAAGAATTTACCGAC
>CALGGE010000104.1 GCA_937916125.1 uncultured Elusimicrobia bacterium
ATACATTGTACATTTTTGTTGCTTTTCAAGATTTTTCATAGCATTTCTCCTTTTTGATTTTTTATGTTTTTTGGGATTTTTACAAAAGGAAAGAATTTTGTTGAGCAAAAGAAAGAGCGACCGTCAGTTGGATGCGCCAGCCTGACAGCCGCTCTTTTCGCTCCAATGAGGAGCGAAACACAGTATTATAAAAATAAATCAACATAGCTCCTGATTTATTCTTGTAAACTTTAAAACGACTGTTTTTGGAGCGCATCCATTTTTGCTTTCACAAAAAAGGTTATACCTTTTGTATAACTTCCAAAAACAATATTAAGTTATTAAACTAATTATACCACAGTTAAAAATTTTTTTCAATAGAAAAAAATGTTGTTTTACCGCATTGTCTTGCTTCGGAAATAACAACCGCTCTTCTTTCTGACAAGCCCGTTTTTAGAGAAAATTTTGTCAATACAAATTAAAAAAACAAATAAATATGGGAAAAAAGTATTAAATATAAAAAAAGCCCACTTTACAAAAGTGCGTAAATACGCATTTTTGTAAAGTGGCATAAAACAGACAATCGTGAAATTACAGTTCCAAACTATCGGGATTCAAAAGAAAATCTTTAATATTCATTATAAGTATTCCATCGTTGTTATGCCATACGGGCGAAGAATCTTTTACAACAACAATTTTCTTAAAAGAGTCTTTTATATTAACCAAAGAATTTGTTTCCTGCTCCATTTTTTCTTTATCGGGTATTGCAAATGCGGACTGTATATAATACCTTTTGCTTCCCTGGTTACAAACAAAATCTACCTCAAGTTGTTTTCTTTGGCTGATACCTTCTTTAGTTTTGCCATTAATTTCCACTATACCGACATCCACATTATATCCTCTGATTTTCAATTCGTTAAAAATTACATTTTCCATCAAATGCGTTTGTTCGTATTGTCTGAAACCTATCCGTGCATTTCTTAATCCGGGATCGGTAAAATAATATTTCAACGGTGTATTGATATATTTACGCCCTTTTATATCATATCTCAATGCAGAGTCTATAAGGAAACAATCCTTAAGATAATTTAAATAATGCTGAATGGTTATTTTACTTAAATTTATTCCTTTTTCTGACTTAAAATTTCTTTCAAGCTTTGTAGGATTAGTTAATGAACCTACAGACGAAGAAATAATATTAATAAGTTCGTTAAACTCTTCCACATTATTGAGTTTATATCTTTCGGTAATATCTTTTAAGTAAACGGTATCAAATAAATTTTTCAGATAATTACTTTTTTCTTCGGGGGTTTCCAGTTCCGTCGCAGCCGGCATACCGCCGTAAAGCATATATTCGTTTAACGCATCGGATTTTTCGCCTTTAAAGCTCGGCAAAAATTCCGAAAAAGACAAAGGATTTACTCTTATTTCGTACCCTCGCCCTCTGAATTCCGTAATAACATCCGAAGATAAAAATTTTGAATTGCTTCCCGTAACATAAACATCTGCATTTTCTTTTCTCAATAAACCGTTTAATACGGATTCAAAATCCTCAACAAGCTGAATTTCGTCAAGTAAGAAATAATATATTTTTTTATCTTTAATTAAACTTTCCAAATATTCAAATAAAGGTAATGCCTTTGTGTATTTTTTATTTTTTGGAGAATCAAAATCTATTTTTATAATATGAGAGTTATCAACACCCTGTTCTTTTAAATAATTTGCAAAAATTTTATTTAAAAGATAAGATTTCCCGCATCTTCTGATACCGGTAATTATTTTTATAAAATTTTTGTTCTTGCTTCTAATCAATTTGTCTAAATACAATTTTCTGTTAAAAACCATCATTTTGTTTCCTTTTTACTCTTAACTCACTTTACAAAAGTGCGTAAATACGCATTTTTGTAAAGTGGCAGTTATACGCATATTTTAATATTTAATGCCTTTTTTGTCAATAAAAAAATCGGGAATAAGGTTATCTCATCCCTGATTTTTCTTGATTTTCCGGCAAATTGCTATATTTAAATTTACTTTGCTATCTTTTTAACTTCTTTTATTAAATTAACTATTATGTTAATAACGTGTTTTTGCTGTTCCCTGTTCAACTCCGAAAGCATATACTTTATATTGCCGACGGCATCATCTTTATTTTTATCTTTATCATCAACAAATAAACTTATTAAAGGAATATCTAATGCGTTTGCCAATTTTATAATAATATCAAAACTTGGTCTGTTGGCATTACTTTCTATCCGACTTAAATGTTTTGGATTTATATCCACTTTTTCGGAAAGTTGTTCCTGTGTCCAGTCAAGTTTTCTTCTTTCTTCTCTTATTCTTTTACCAATAACGGCATAAACTTTTTCTTCGTCTATCATATTTTCTCCCATACAATTATTTTTATATATTTTCTCAAATTTTGATACAAATTTTAACTATTTATAAAATCAATTAAGTATATTTTTAAAATATATTTAGTTGATTTTATTTATATAGAAAAGTTAAATTATATGTTGACAAAAATAATTTTTTGTGTTATACTATACAAAAGCAAAATTAATAAAAGGAGAAAAATAAAAATTTGCGAAGCTGAGAAAGACAGTTGAAGAGTTGAAAAGTTTCAACTACAACGGCAATGACGAGATGCCCGACAAAGACACTCGGGCATGACAGACAGAACAATAATGTACAACAACGACAATTGAAGAGTTGAATAGTTGAAAGGTTGAAAACGGCAATAAACTAAAAAAAGGAGAAGAATTATGAAAAGAAAATTAAAAGGTTTCACGTTGGTGGAGTTGGTAATAACGATTGCTATCGTTATTATTTTGTCGGTAGTATCCGTGCCGATTTACAGAGGGTATATAGACAAAACTAAATGGTCAGAAGCTTATGCATTAATGGGGACGGTATTATCTGCAGAAAAAGCTTACTATAGTGAATACGGGAATTTCTATATTGGTAGCGGCTATACACCATTTGATCCTGTATTAGGAATAGATGCAAGAGGTAATAAATATTTTACGCTTATCAGAAATTGGTCTGCAAATGATCCAAAATACTTAATTAGAGTTATGACAAGAATACCTGATGAATTGGTTAATGGGACTGTAGTTTGTTTTGTTATGCATCATAATGTAACAACAGGTACAACATTTTCTAAATATAATGACTGGTCAGATTAAATATTATCTATATTCATAACGAACAAAATGGGGCATATCATAGCAATGCTCTGAATAGGTAGGATTAGCACATAGCAGTAATCCGAAGAAAATGCGGGAATTATTAAGTTAATTTCCGTATTTTTCTTTTTTGTGAAATAAAATATAATATTTTACATAACTGAATTTTCAGGCAAAATATTAGGTTGCATAAAAACAGTGGAAAAAAAATGTCTAATTTGCTAAAATACTAAGTTAATGAAAATACTAATAGTTAAGCCCAGTTCGTTCGGCGACATTATTCAGGCAAACCCCGTGCTTACCGCAATAAAAAGTGCGTGGCAGGGGTGTAGCGTTGATTGGCTGGTTTTTAAACAGTGGGAAGCAATACCGAAGATGTTCCCCCTCGTCGATAACGTTATAGCTTGGGACAGAAAGGGCGGAATAAAAGAATTTTTTAAAATATTGAAAGAATGCAATAAACAAAAGTATGATTTGGTGATAGACCTGCAGGGACTTATAAGGACGGCCTTGCTTGTAAGGCTGATGAATGCCAAACGAAAAGTCGGCGTAAGCGGAATGAAAGAGCTGAGCTGGCTGTTGGTAAAAGAACCGTACAAGAGAAACAAAAAAGAAAATGCCGTTATACGAAACCTTAATTCCGTAAGCTATATAACAGGTGTACAATATGCCCCGAAATTTGATATAATATGCGGGAGTATTTCCGTTGACAAATTAAAAGATTTTAATTTGACGAAAGATGATTTTGTTGTTGCATTTGTTCCTTTTTCTCGAGGGAAAACCAAAACTTGGGATGTGCATAACTATGTTGAACTTGCCCGAATGATAAAGGAAGAAAATAAAAATATAAAAATTTTAGTTTTAGGTTCTGCAAAAGATTGCGGAAAAATAGTAAGTGAAGACGTTATTGATATTTGCGGAAAAACCGATATTAAAGAGCTGGCTTGTATACTGAAAATGTGTAAATTTGCCGTAGGTGCAGATACGGGTGCAATGCACTTGGCAAATGCATTGGGTATAAATAACGTTTTTATTTTTGGCGGGTCGGACATAAACGAAACTTCTCCTTACGGGGATAAGGCTAAAATAATAAGTGCATATTTGCCGTGCAGCCCTTGCAGAGGAAAATGTAAATTTACTACTGAAAAGTGTTTGCAACGGATAACATCAGAAACGGTTTTTGAGAATATAAAAGAATGGATAAAATAATATTTTTTCATATGAATCAGCTGGGAGACCTTTTGTTCAGTCTGCCTGTACTTAAGGCGACAAAACAAAAATATCCCGATATAAAAATATATTCTGTCGTTAGAAAAAATTTGGCGGAACTTTTGAAGTCCGCAAACGTCGTCGATAAAGTGTTTATTAAAACAAGCGACTTGTTCGGACAAATGGAGCTGATAGCTAATATAAGAAAAGAAAATATTCCCGTGGCGGTGATGTTTTCGGAATCGCCCGAGACAATGCTGTTGGGGTACTATTCCAAAATACCTAAAAGAATAGGGTTTAAGACGGCAAGTTTGCAATTTTTGTTAACCGATAAAGTGGAAAAAACAGGTGTACCGTCGTTAAACAATAACGTCGTATTGGCAAAAGAAATAGGCTTGGACAATGTACAAAAAGATTATTTGAACATAATAAACGTTGACGGAGAAAATAATATAAAAGTATCTTTTTGGCTGGAAGACAATAACCTTTCGGATAAAGAATTTATGGCGGTTGCCATAGGTGCAAGCAAGAGAAGACAGGATAAATGTTTAGACGATAAAGTATGGAAAGAAGTATTGAACAGGTTGGCCGAACAAGGTAAAAATGTTATTGTGGTCGGTGCTGTTTGGGAACGGGAACGTATAAAAAATCTGTTGAAGTTATGCGATAATAGAATAAAAATGTTTTGTCCCGATGGCGGGCTGACGGAGCTGGCAGCAATGATAAAAAGAGCGAAACTCTTTTTGGGGATAGATTCCGGTACTATGCATTTGGCTGCAAGTTTGGGAGTGAAATGTGTTGCGTTGTTCGGGAATACCGACCCGAACCAGATAGGACCGAGACCGTTAAAAGATCATATTATTATAAAAAAGAACAGCGTGAAAGATATTACGGCTGAGGAAATTTTAGATAATGTACGATAAAATTTGCGAAGCAAATTTTTAACCGGTTAAACTAATATATTACAAGGAGATAAAATGAAAAAATTATTAATTCTTATGACGGCAACATTGCTAAGTTGCAATTTATTTGCGGCGGAAGCCAAAGGTACGGACGTTTTGGTAAGCGTAAATAATAACAAAATAACAAGAGCATATATTGATAATGCTCTGCAGAGAGAAGCGGCTCTTCTGCCGGAAGAACAGAGAACGCAGGAAAATTTAAAAAATTTGGCGAATAATATCATCAGCCGCAGAATAGATGAGCTGGTTGTGCTTGATGCAGCAAAAAAAGCTAAAGTAACCGTTACCGCAAAAGAAGTAAAAGATACCGTTGACACAAACAGAAAGAATTTTAGTACGGAAGCGGACTTTAACAATGCATTAAAACAGCAGGGGTTAACAAGAGCAAAATACGAAAGTGAAGTAAAAGATAATTTAATAAGAGTAAAATATATTTCCAACGAAGTAAAGAAAAGAACGGATTTGCCTACCGACGAAGAGTTGGAAGTTTTTTATAAAAATGTAGTTGCCAAAGTAAAAAAACAGCCCGTTAATTTGGACGAAAAAACCGACGAGCTTGCCACGGGTGCAGCCAACAGACTGAAAAGAATTTATGACAAACAGATTAAGTTAAGACAGATTTTTATAAGATATTCCGATTCTTTTACAAAAGAGCAGAAGAAAGAAGTTAACGATAAAATTAAAGAGTTGAAAAAAGAGTTGTCCGCAAAAGATGTAAATTTTTCGCAGTTGTCCGAAAAGTATTCCGACGACGAAGCACTTAAACAGGCAAGAGGCGATATAGGCTATATATTGAAAGATGATTTAACGCCGGAAGTTTCAAAAGTAATTTTCGGTTTAAAAATCGGCGAATATAATAAGTCCCCCATAAAAACGGGCAACGGGTATCATTTCTTCAGAGTTGAAGAAATGAAAGCGGATATGCCTATAGAATTTGATGCCGTAAAACAGTTTTTGTCGGACACTTTGTACAGACAGAGCATACAGGACGAATATGGCGTTTTGATGGATGAGCTTAGAGCGAGTGCAAACATTAAATTTAATTAGAGGAATAATGAAATACGCAAATTACAGAAGTATTTTTAAGATGTATGAGTTGGTGCAGCCTTTCTTAAAATATTCCACACCTTTGGAAGAAAGTTTGCCGGCAGGGAAAATTTTGGTTATTGCTCCGCATCAGGATGACGAAAGTATCGGGTGCGGCGGAACAATAATAAAACATGTTCAGGCGGGCGGAACGGCGGAAATACTTTTCTGTACTGCCGACAAAAACTATGAAAGAATGACGGAAACCGAACAGGCGGCGAAAATATTGGGTGCAAAACTTAACTATTTTTTGCAGTTTGAAATTCGTTCTTTATACAAAAATGTTTCGCAACTTGCCGAAAGGTTTGTTACTCTGTTTGAAAGAGCAAAGCCCGATATAATTTTTCTTCCTTTTATGATAGATAACCATCAGGACCATATAGCGGTATCAAAAGCATTTTTGAAAGCTTACAAAAAGAAAAAAACAGATTGTTTGGTATATGCATATTCCGTGTGGACTACATTGATACCCAACGTTATAACGGATATTTCCGGACAGTGGGAAGAAAAACAGAAAGCCATAGAATGTTATAAAACACAAACCGCTACAAGAGATTACACGACTATGGCAAGCTCTATAGCAAAATACTGGGCAGTGGTTAAAGGCAAAAATACTCAATATTGCGAGGCGTTTTTTAAGGCGTCCGCCGGAGAGTATGCCGGACTGGTAAAAAAGATTTTGTAATTATGTATAAAATAAAAGTATTGCATTTATTCTCTTCGGATACTATCGGCGGTGCGGAAAAACAAACACTGCTTACGACGATAAATTTGAAAAATTTAAGCGATAAGTTTGAGCCTATACTTGCCGCACCCAAGGGAACTTTTCTGTATAACGAAGCAACGGCAAAAGGTGTAAAAGTTGCTGATTTTCGTTGCAGAGGCTCTTTTACGCCGACGGGCGTTTGGAGATTAATACAAATTATAAGAAAAGAAAAAATTTCCGTTCTGCACGTTCATCAGGGGAAACTGTATTGGACGGCACTTTTAATGAAGCTGTTTTTCAAAAATATAAAAGTTGTTCTGCACAGAAGACAGGATACGCGACATAAGTGGTATGCGGCAAAACATTATCGGCTTGCCGATAAAACTTTAACCGTTTCCGACGCGGTAAGGCGGGGGCTTATCAGGTATGAAAAAGTTCCCGAAAATAAAGTGCGGGTTTTGTATAATGCGTTTGATTTTGACAGGTTTTTAAAAGAAGTTGATGCAGGTGAAGTTATAGAAAAGTATAACCTTAACGGGAAATTTGTTATAGGAACCGTTGCGGCGATAGTTTCGTTGGAAGGGAAAGGGCAACAGTATTTAATAGAAGCCATAGCAAAGCTGAGAACGGAATTTCCCGATATTTGCGGGCTTATTGTCGGCGACGGTGCGGGAAAACCTTTGCAGGAAGAGTATGCAAAAAAGCTCGGCGTTGACGATATTGTAAAGTTTACCGGATATACTGCGGAAGTGCCGAAGTTTGTAAAGGCCATGGATATTTTCTGTTTGTTGTCGTGCGATACGGAAGGGTTTGGCAACGTTAATTTGGAAGCACAATCTTTGAAAGTTCCCGTAATTACTACTACCGTCGGAGGTAACCCCGAGACGATAGTTGACGGAAAGACGGGAATTCTTATTGAACCGAGAAATACGGAACAGTTAATTTCGGCAATAAAGAAATTAATTTCCGATAAAGAATTTGCAAAAAAGTCTGCCGAGGCGGGCTATGAATTTGTAAAAAATACATTTTCCAAACAGAGATTTGTTGACAGCCTTGAAAAAGTGTATGAGGAAATACTTAATGGTTAAATATTTGTTGTTGCCCGTAACGATAATTTATAATTTTATATGCCTTATTAACAGAGCAGTAACAATCCCCAAAAAATTGTATGCACCGGTTATAAGCGTGGGCAATATCACTTGGGGAGGCAGCGGTAAAACCCCTATGGTTATAGAAGTGGCAAAGTATGTGCAGAGTTTGGGGAAAACGCCCGTAGTTTTGTCACGCGGGTACGGCAGAAAAAACAAAAAAGAAAAAAATGTTATCGTCAGAGATAATGAAAAAATTTTGGTAGATATTTCTTCTTCCGGAGATGAACCGTATATGATGGCACAACAGTTGACCTGTCCGATAATTGTCGGTGCAAACAGATACAAAAGTGCCGAACTTGCAAGAAAGTTCAACCCCGACGTTTTTATATTGGATGACGGATTTCAGCACTGGAAATTGAAAAGAGATCTCGATATAGTTTGTGTAAATTCTTTAAATCCTTTCGGGAACGGGATGTTGATACCGTCGGGAATTTTAAGAGAAACAAAAAATGCACTTAAAAGAGCCGATATTATTGTGCTTACCAACGGATTTTTGTGCGATAATGACAAGCTGGACGAGTTAAGAAAAGAAATTTCCGCCGTTACCGGTAAGCAAGCTGCTGAAGTATATGCGGGTAATTGGTATATAACAAATATGGCTAACGGAAAAGAATACAGAAATTTTGACGATTTAAAAGAAAAGTATTCTTTTGTTTTGGTAACGGGGATAGGTTCTCCGCAGAATTTTATAAATACGGCATCGAGTTTAAAACTGAAAATAAAAGAACACTTTATTTTTAATGACCACCACAAGTACAGCGACAGCGAGATTTTTGATGTTGTAAATAATTTGGAAGAAAACGAAAGAATTATCACTACCGCAAAAGACGCCGTAAAAATAAAAGATGCGGTTGATATTAACGTGCAGAACAGAATATATATATTGAATATTTCGGTATGTTTTTCTGCCGGAAGAGAGCAGTTTGAGGAGAGAATCAGAAAAGTTGAATAATTGAATAGTTGAACAGTTTAACTACAACGGCAACTACAACGACAACGGCAGCTAAAGGGTTGAAGAGTTTCAACAAACTATTCAACAATTGGTGTTAATATGACTAAACAAAATAAATGTAACAAACATAACAGTAAAGTTTCAGCGTCATTAAGTCCGGCTCTATTTTTAGATAGGGACGGAACGATAAACTATGACAAAAATTATCTCTGTTGCGAGAAAGATTTAAAAATTTATAAGAATATAGAAAAATCCTTAATCAAAATAAGAAAGTTGGGCTTTAAAATAGTAATTGTAACCAATCAGTCCGGTATTGCAAGGAAATATTTTACGTTGGCACAATTGAAAAAAATAAATACCGAACTGATAAAAATGCTTAAACAGCGTGGTATAAAAATAGACGGGCTTTATTATTGTCCGCACGGGCCCGATGATAATTGCAACTGTCGCAAACCTAAGCCGGGTATGGCGTTGCAGGCGGCAAAAGACTTGAAGATAGATTTAAAAAAATCTTATATGATTGGCGATAGTGTGAGGGACTATATTTTCGGTTATAATTTCGGCGGGAAAGGTATTATGGTTTTAACCGGACATGGGAAAAAGCAGTTGCCCAAAATAAAGGATGAGAAACAAAAACCTTTAGCAGTAGTAAAAAACCTTAATCAGGCCGTAAACGTGG
This sequence comes from uncultured Elusimicrobia bacterium, assembly GCA_937916125.1. Taxonomy (GTDB): domain Bacteria; phylum Elusimicrobiota; class Endomicrobiia; order Endomicrobiales; family Endomicrobiaceae; genus Ruminimicrobiellum. The sequence continues at coordinate 9,910 of CALGGE010000104.1, forward strand.
TAATAAGAGACGGAAAAATCGCCGAAGGCGATAGTTAGTTTAAGAGCTGAGGACGGCAATGTACAATGTACAATGAACGGCAACGACGGGATGCTTCGACAAGCTCAGCATGACAGAAAGACGGTTGAAAAGTTGAAAAGTTGAACAGTTGAAAAGTTGAAAACGGCAATGTACAATGTATGATGTACAATGT
>CALGGE010000105.1 GCA_937916125.1 uncultured Elusimicrobia bacterium
AGCTTAACAATTTGGATTGCGGAGCAAGTCTGCAATGAAAGAAAACGGCAATAAATTAAAAAAGGAGAAGAATTATGAAAAGAAAATTAAAAGGGTTCACGTTGGTGGAATTGGTAATCACAATCGCCATTGTGATTATTCTGTCGGTAATTTCAGTACCAATCTATAGAGGGTATGTAGATAAGGCAAAAATGAGTGAAGGATATGCATTATTGGGAACTATACTTTCTGCACAAAAATCCTATTATTCAGAGCATGGAAATTTTTATTCGTGGCCGGGCTATTGGACTGAGTATAACACGGTATTAGGTATTGATGCTCGAGGAAACAAATATTTTACATTTTTTAATGCTGGAGTTGCATTTGCTGATAAAGACCAAGATTTGAAGTATTTTTTTTATGCTGAAGTTAGGAAGCCGAATGAATTGAGAAACGTTAGCGGAAAATCTAATATTGCACTATTTTACAATATTACAGAAGGTTCTACATTAAGAGAAAGCTATAGTTAAAAATTTGCGACAATAAAAAAATTAAAATTTTCAGACTAAAACATAGCATTAGTCTAACAAAAAAACACAGACGGAAGACTTTGTTCTGTCTGTGTTTTTTCTCTACAAATATTTCTTTTTTACCGCAATATTTCCAAACTTTATTATCTCATTTGGTACAATGAAGTTTTAATTTTTTTCATAAACATTTCATTATAATATCATTATAAAAAACCGTCTCTATACTTCTGTAGAAGTATGTCATACAAAAGAAATGTGTTTGCGTGCAAAACTACACTTTTTCGGTTGAAAAAATGTAACATATACGCACTTTTTTGATTGAAAAAATGTAAAATTTGTGTAAGAACATCTCTTGCCGACTACAAAAAACTGATAATCTCTACGATATCCCATTATACATGATAGAAAGTTTAGAAAATATTTTTAACAAATTTAATGGTTAGTCTATATAATTCATATCGGGTCTTTCTAAAATAGTTGCACCTGAAGTTATATTATATACTATTTTTAAAATAGAATTTTCATTATCTATTAAATCTTTTGGTTTTAGTACGCTTGCCGTAAAAAGGGTGTTAACATAAGCATTGTTTGGATTAACATTAAAAAGTGTAAAATATTTATTTCCTCTTGCATCAACACCAAGAACTTCTTCATTACAAGTCCAGTGGTTATTTCCCGAACTGCTGAAATTATCATCCAAAAACTTTCCGTATTCGGAAAAATAATTTTTTTGAGCAGACAGAAGTAAACCGAGCAAGGCATAACCTTCAGCCATTTTGGCTTTTCTTGTATATCCTTGATAAATAGGAACGGATACCACCGACAAAATGATAACGATAGCGATAGTAATTACCAACTCTACCAATGTAAAACCTTTTAATTTTCTTTTCATAATTCTTCTCCTTGTTTTAATTTGTTTTATACACTTTCTTTCTTCTGCCGTATCCATTGCCGTTGTCGTTTATTGTACATTGTACATTGTACATTGTACATCATACATTGTACATTGCCGTTTTCAACTCTTCAACTTTTCAACTGTCGTTGCCGTTGTCGTTCATTGTACATTTTTGTTGCTTTTCAAGAATTTTCATAACTTTACTCCTTTATTTATTTTTTGTATAATAAGCCGAGAGATAAATATCTTGTCATTTTATCCTTTTCCAGATTAATGCTATGTGTTAATCTGTTTTATCGGGATTTTATTATATTGTGCCCGCTCGGCATGATTTAAAATATAATATATTGTTCATATATATGAATTTTAGTTCATATATTTTAATATATTTTATTCGTAAAGTCAAGGGAAAAATATTTAGGGAGTTTTTATGAAATCTGACAAAAATTATTTTGCAGTTCAATTAAGAAATATTATGTTTAAAAAAAATATTACTCAGACCGATTTGGCAAAAAAACTTGGAGTAACACAGACGATGATTAGTCATTGGATTAGCGGAGACAGAAATCCAACACTTAATTCTCTTGAAAAAATTTCAAAAGCATTAAATATTCCGATATCGTATTTAACCGAAGATAATGAATATAATAAAAATCAAAAAAATATAAATAAAGAATTTACGGATAGTTTTATATTGAAATTTATTGAAGAAAAGACAAAAAGGTATGATACTGAAATCAATTATTTAAAAGATAAAATAAAAACTCTTGAAGACAAGATTAAATTTTTAGAAAAAAATTCAAAAAAACATTATTAGCAAAAAGCAGGACGGTTGCTATGTTACCGTCCCACCCGATTAGGAACATTATTGTATCCTAAATTTTTTAACCTTTAATTTCTCTAATAGTTACTCCTGTAGTTATATTATACCACATTGATAAATATTTAAATTCATTACTTATTGCTTCCTCCGGCTTGGGTATATAAGCCTGAAAATAAAATTTTTCGTCTCCCGGATCGCCCGGTTGCATCCATGTGAAATATTTATTTCCTCTGGCATCTATTCCTAATACTGTTTCGTTACATGTCCAAACACCGCTCATTTCCTGTTCACGTAAAAAATTCCCATATTCAGAAAAATATGCCTTTTGTGCGGAAAGTATTTGCCCTAATAAAGCATATCCTTCAGACATTATTGCCTTGTTAACATACCCTCTGTAGATAGGAACAGAAATTACCGACAGAATAATCACGATGGCAATAGTGATTACAAGTTCTACCAACGTAAAACCTTTTAATTTTCTTTCCATAATTCTTCTCCTTGTTTTAGTTTATTGCCGTTTTCTTTCATTGCAGACTTGCTCCGCAATCCAAATTGTTAAGCTGTTGTCGCAAAAAGGCAATCATGTTTTCGTTTGCTCAATCGCCATTCACTTCAATTTTTGAGACCTACGCTTAACTAACTTTCCCTAACTACCTAAGGAACACGGGAAAGTGTCGAACAAAAAGCGTGCCCTTCGGGAAAAAACTTTTGCCGTTAATCAGTTTTTTGTCTCAAAAATTGTTCGTTCATAGACGGCTACAGGCTGCTCTCGAACATATTCCCTTTTTGCTCCGTTTGCCGTTCTCAACTTTTCAACTATTCAACTCTTCAACTTTTCAACTGTTGTTGCCATTCATTGTACATTTTTGTTGCTTTTCAAGGTTTTTCATAGCATTTCTCCTTTTTGATTTTTTTTTCTTTTTGGATTTTGCGAAAGGAGAGAATTTTGTGTAGAGCAAAATGAAAAGCGACCGGTTATAACAGAGGAAACCATTACAACCAGCCGCTGACTTTCGCCCCATAACGGGCGAAAGATAAAATTATAGAAATAAATCAGCATAGCCTCTGACTTATTTTTATATGTCTTCAAGCGACTGTTTTTGGAGTTTCCTCTGCATTTGCTTTTTACACAAATGGGTTCTGCCTTCCGCAGAACATCCAAAAACATTCAATATTAAGTTTACGGACATATTATACCACAGATTAAAAATTTTATCAATAAAAAATTTTATTTTTATAAGTGCAAATATAAAAAGTTATTATCTTATGATTTGTAAAAGTTTATAATAATTATATACCAACAAAAATATACAATTAATCAAAACGGGAGATTATTATGAGACAAAATAAAAAAACAAACTTTAATACTTTTTTATGGAAAGATTTTTGTAAGAAATTTATGAATTATTCACGGTTCAGCAAAGCTGCTCCTGAAGCCGACGAAAGAGTTATTAAAGCGTTAAACAGAATATTAAAACCGAAATTTTTTAAAGATTTATCGTCGGATAATATAAGAAAATATATTACATACAGAAAAAATATTGAAGGGCTGAAAGACAATTCCCTAAACAGAGATTTGCACACAATAAAATCCATGTGGAAATTCGCCCTAACGGAAATTTTTAATGAAAATATAAAAAATCAGGCATCTTTGATAAAAGATATCCCTACGGAAAAACTAACAAAAAATAATTTTTTTACGAAAGAAGAAGTTAACAAAATTTTATTCTCAAAAAGCATTTCTACGATAAAAATCTGCTGTTATTTAATGTTATATTTAGGCTTGCGACTTAAAGAAGCCTGCTGTCTTGAGTGGAGACATTTGATATTGGATAAAAATATCGTAATGATTTATCCGCACAAAACAAAAAGATCTAACCCTTCTCCAAAAGCAATTCCTGTCAATAACAAACTAAAAAAATTTTTGCTGACTTTAAAAAACAAAACAAAATACGTGATAGGGAAAGAAATTGTTACAAGAAAACAATTGAATTATTTTGACAGTATCATCAACAAACATCTCAGAAAACTGAAAGTTTCTGGAACTGCTCACACATGCAGGCATACTTTTATAAGCCATTTGATAATGAAAGGTGTTGACGGTTCGGTAGTAAGAAGATGGGCGAGAATAAAAAACGACGAAATTCTTCAGGCGTATTTACACTTAAGCCCGAAATTTACGACAGACACAATAAATCTGTTGCCTTATTGAAAAATATTATTTTATTTTTGAGAGATTTCTTTACTTTTATTGACCAACGTATCAATGGCTTTTTTTGCGGTTTTGGCATCGGTTATGGTCGCACTTCCGCCGATACATCCGCCGGGACAAAACATAACTTCCAGCATACTGAAACTGTCATCACTTTCCCCTGCCGAAGCAAAAGATTTTAATTTGCCGATGGTATCGGGATTAAGACCGTTAATAACGTATGATATCACATCCGTCGAAGAATTTAAAGTAGTTTTGATTGCACTTATTACACCGCCGGTAACACCGAAGTTTCTTCCCTGTTTGGAACTTTCTTTTTCAAATTTCGTTTCCTCGCATTTTTCGGTACTTATTCCCTTTGCGGCAAACAGAGCATCAAGCTCTTCAAAATTCATAACAAAATCCACATTTTCGTTGTCGTAGCCTTCTGCCCTTTTTGCAACACACGGGCTTACAAAAACCGTAATCGAACCGGGAAATCTTTTCTTGGCAAGTTCCGCCGTATAATAGAGAGGCGTTTGCGTGTCCGACATAAAAGGTTTTATTTCGGGAATATGTTTTTTTATCAGCTGTCTGTAGCCTGCACAGCATGAAGTGGTCATAAAATTTTCACCTTTTTCCATTCTTTCGGCAAACTCCGCCGCTTCGTTAAGCGTGGTTATATCGGCACCTTCGGCAACTTCGATAACTTCATCAAAACCTGCTTTCATTACGGCTGTTTTTATTTGATAAACATTACCCTTAAACTGTCCCGCAATCGACGGTGCAATAAGAGCAACGATTTTTTTACCTTTCTTATCTTTTATAACTTTCAGAATATCAACTATCTGACTTTTCTCGTGGACGGCACCGAACGGACACGCTGCAATACATTTACCGCAATAAATACATTTAGCATAATCGATACTTGCAAAACCGGTTTCGTCTTTTTTAATAGCTCCGACGACACAAGCTTCTTCGCACGGAACGGTAATTTTTACTATTGCTTTGTACGAACATGCCGCAATACACATTTTACATTTTTTACATTTTGTTTCATCAATAACGGACTTACCGTTTTTAATGGATATTGCACCGAACTTGCATGCCGAAAGACACGGTCTGTCAACACAGCCCTGACATAAATCAGTAACAAAAATTCTGTTCGTTAAACAGCCTTTACAGGCGGCCTGTAAAACAGTTAAATTTTTGCTGTCGATATCCTTTCGTTCAAGTGCCTTTTTGGCATAAGTTCTCAGTGAAACAGTCTCATCATCTTCTTCTATGGGGAAACCCAATCCCGCAATGGTTCTGTCTTTGATGATGGCTCTTTCTTTGTATATACAACACCTGTAAGGAACTTCCATACCTTTCGGTCTCATTTCAAAAGGTATAAGTCTTGTATTCTCTTCAAAATCATCCGAGAAGAAAGCCCTGATAATTCTTACGAGAATTTCCTTTTTAATTTGATTTTTATGTCCGGAAATACTCATTTAAAAACCTTATACTTACATACATTTTCTGAAAACAGCCGTAATTAATTATTACGGTTCTAAATTTTTCCGTTATAGGCTTTAATAAATAACTGTTTAATTTCCGACATCAGAGGATATGCGGGGTTCGCTCCCGTACATTGGTCGTCAAATGCTCTTTCAACCAACGTATCAAGGTTTGCCATAAACACATCTTCTTTAACTCCGAATTCTTTTATCGATTTCGGCAATTCAACCGTCGTCATTAAATCATCTACTGCCTTTATCAAACGTTCAACTTTTTCGTCGTCGTTTTTCCCGCCAAGGTTAAGCTCATCGGCAATCTGTGCATATTTCATTTTTGCATTAGGATATTTGTATTGAGGGAATATCGCCTGTTTTTTCGGTCTGTCGTTGGAATTGAATTTTATAACCTGTCTTATTAAAAGTGCATTTGCAACACCGTGCGGAATATTGTACATTGCACCGAGTTTATGTGCCATGGAATGACATAATCCCAAAAATGCATTTGCGAAAGCCATACCTGCTATAGCTGCAGCATAGTGCATTTTTTCTCTGGCTTTTCTGTCGTTTTTACCCTCTTTGTATGAACGCGGTAAATATTTAAATACCAGCTTTGCGGCTTCCAAAGCATTGGAGTTCGTAAAGTTTGTTGCCATACATGAAACATACGCTTCAAGAGAATGAACAAGAGCATCAATACCGGATGCCGCCGTCAATCCCTTAGGCATATTATCTACAAAATTGGGATCTACAATTGCCATATTGGGCGTTAAAGCATAGTCGGCAATGGCATATTTATAATGAGTTTTCTCGTCGGTAATAATCGAAAATGGAGTAACTTCCGATCCGGTTCCCGAAGTGGTAGGGATACATACCATCATAGCTTTTTTGCCAAGCTCGGGAATCTGACAAATTCTTTTTCTGATATCCATAAATCTCATTGAAATATCTTCGAAGTTCGTGTCGGGCTGTTCATACAAAAGCCATAAAATTTTCCCCGCATCCATGGGAGAGCCGCCGCCGAGTGCTATAATTACGTCGGGTTCATAAGCTCTAACCATCATAAGAGCTTCGTCGATAGTTGCAAGAGTCGGATCGGGTTTTACGTCAAAAAACATTTGGTGATCTATACCTATTTCATCCAAAACATCGGTAATATTTTCAACAGCACCGGAATTGAACAGAAAACGGTCCGTAACGATAAATGCTCTCTTTTTACCTTTTAATTCTTTAAGAGCAAGGTCTAAACAGCCTCTCTTAAAATATATTTTTTGAGGAACTTTAAACCAAAGCATATTTTCTCTCCTTTCGGCAACAGTCTTATAATTAAGCAAATGTTCTACTCCGATATTCCCCGATATGGAGTTTCCGCCCCAAGAGCCGCAGCCCAACGACAGAGACGGTTCAAGTTTAAAATTATAAATATCTCCTATTCCGCCCTGTGACGAAGGAGTATTTATCAATATACGGCAAGAAGGCATTTTTTCGGCAAAAGAATTAACTCTTTCTTTTACTCTCTCATCGGTATAAAGGACAGAAGTGTGTCCCGGACCGCCTTTTGAAACAAGTTCATATGCCATTTCCGTAGCTTCGTTAAAATCTTTTGCTCTGTACATTGTTAAAATCGGAGAAAGTTTTTCTCTGGAGAAAGGATCGTTCCAATCTACTTTAGGTCTTTCGCACAACAAAAGCTTTGCATCTTCGGGAATTTTAAATCCTGAAAGTTCTGCAATTCTGTGAGCGCTTTGTCCAACTATTGCGGGGTGAGCCGTTCCTCTTTTTGCGTCTATAAAAGGAAGTGCTACCATTTTTTTCTCGTCGCTTTTGCTTACAAGATATGCTCCGCGGTAAATAAATTCATTTTTAATTCTTTCATAAACTTTATCAACTACGATTACCGCCTGTTCGGAAGCACATATCATTCCGTTATCAAAAGTTTTTGACATTATTATTGAAGATACCGACATTCTTATATCGGCAGTTTCATCTATAACCGCACACGCATTTCCCGGACCTACACCGAGTGCCGGCTTGCCGGAAGAGTATGCGGCTTTAACCATACCGGGACCGCCCGTAGCCAAAATACATGCAATATCGGGATGATGCAACAACGCATCGGAAAGTTCCATCGTGGGAACATCTATCCACCCGATAATATCTTTGGGAGCACCTGCCGCAACCGCGGCTTCCAGCACTACCCGTGCAGCCTCAATGGTACTTTTTACGGCACGAGGATGAGGAGAAAATATTATCGCATTTCTTGTTTTTAAACATATAAGCGATTTAAATATTGCCGTCGAAGTAGGATTAGTCGTCGGGATAATACCGGCAATCACACCCAACGGTTCGGCAACTATTCTGATACCGTTTTCTTTATCTTCGCTTATTATTCCGCAGGTTTTTGCAAATTTATGTTTGTTATAGATGTACTCGGAAGCAAAATGATTTTTGATAATCTTATCTTCCAAAACACCCATTCCGGTATCTTCCACAGCCATACGTGCAAGAGGTATTCTTACCTTATTTGCCGCAGTTGCCGCAGCTTTGAAAATCTTATCAACCTGTTCCTGAGAATAGTTGGAATACTCAATTTGAGCTTTCTTAACTTTTGCAATTAAAGAATTTAATTTTTCTACCGTGCAGACAAGATTTTCGTCCGAAGTCTGCTTTGTTTCCAAAGGTGTAGTAACTTTTTTATCCGTTGTGTTCTTTTTTCTTGGCATTTATATTTCTCCTTCTTTCAATCTTTCAACTATGAAGTTGACGATTTCTTCGGCTTTTATTATTTTTGCGGCAGATTTATCATCACGCCTGTTTTTAAATTCCACGTTACCGTCTTTCAAATTCTTTTCTCCGACGGTAATTCTGAAAGGAATGCCTATCAAATCGGCGTCTTTAAACTTTATTCCCGCTCTCTCGTCTCTGTCGTCCAAAAGCACGTCTATTTTTAATGCTCTTAATTCTTTGTATATTTTTTCGGCAGTCTGTTTTATCTGCTTGTTTTTAAAATCTACCGGTATTATCGAAACCTTAAACGCCGCAAGTGCTACCGGCCAAATAATACCGTTTTCGTCGTAGGATTGTTCTATTGTTGCGGCAAGTATTCTTGTAACTCCTATACCGTAACAGCCCATAACCATTAACTGTTCTTTGCCGTTTGCATCCAAATATGTAGCTTTCATGGATTTGGAATATTTTGTACCGAGCTTAAAAACGTGTCCTATCTCTATACCTCTTGAGAACTGAAGCTTTTCTTTCTTACATCTGGGACAATTGTCGCCGTGAACAACTTTTCTTAAATCGGCAACGACATCCGCCTTATAATCTTTTTCATAATTTACGTTTTTGATATGTGTATCGTCCTTATTTGCACCGATAACACCGTTGACGATATTTACCACGGAATAATCGGCATAAATTTTAATTTTTTTCTTTAAATTTACAGGTCCTGCAAAACCTACCTTTGCACCCGTTACTTCGGCAATAATTTCCGGTGTCGCAAGTTCCAGTTCGCTACATCCGATTAACGACTGAAGTTTTATTTCGTTAATTTCATAGTCGCCGCGGACTAAAGCCGCTACGGGTTCGCCGTCGGCAACATAAATAATTGTTTTGATAAATTTCTGTGCACAAGAGTTTAAAAATTTCGAAACATCTTCAATGGTTCCGACATTGGGAGTAAGAATTTCTTCCATATCAAGAAGTTTTTCGTCAGATTTTTTATCTTCAGGCAAACATTCGGCTTTTTCGGAGTTTGCACCGTAACCGCAATTGCACCATGCTATTTCTTCTTCTCCGGTATCCGCAAGCACCATAAACTCGTGAGAGAAATTCCCGCCTATTGCTCCGGAAGCAGCCTCAACAACTCTGTATTTGAAACCGCATCTTTTACAGATTTTTTCGTAAGCGGCATAAACTTTTTTATAATATTCTTCCAAATCCGCCTCGGTAGCATGGAAAGAATACGCATCTTTCATTAAAAATTCTCTTGCACGCATAACGCCGAAACGCGGTCTAATTTCGTCTCTGAATTTAATACCGAACTGATACAACATTATGGGCAACTGTTTATATGATTTGATAAAACTTCTTGCAAGGTCGGTGATAGCTTCCTCGTGTGTGGGAGCAAGAGCAAATTCCGCATTTTTTCTGTCTTTTATTCTGAAAAGTTCTTTACCGTAAACATTCCATCTTCCCGTCTCTATCCATAGTTCTTTAGGTAACAAAAGAGGAAGTTTTACTTCCTGCCCGTCGATAGCTCTCATTTCTTCTTTTATAACCATCATAACATTTTCAAGAGTCTTTAATCCCAAAGGCAACAGTTCAAACAGCCCGCTACCGAGCTTTCTTATCATGCCGGAACGAACCATAAGTTTTGCCGAGATATTATCCATATCCGAGGGAGCTTCTTTTAATGTCGGTATAAACGCCTTAGAATAATACATTTTTATCTCCAATTATAAAAAAATATTGCAAATATTATATCCCGATATTATAGCAAATAAAAATTTACTAATCAAAAAATTTGTTGTAAGTTTCTTCTATGCATCGGCAAATACTTTACCGTCTTTGAGCGTAATTTTAAGCTTTGTATATTCGCAGTGAAAATCATTTTTCAAACGGTCGATATATCTGTTGCTTTCCCATTTGCACATCGGCAAATCGTGCAGAAGATAATTTCCGCAAGTTTCGGGAGTTGTCGCGGGGACTTCTGTTTGTGTTAAGATCCATTCAAGGCACTCTATGGTCAATTTTCGCATATCTTCAACGGTATAATTCCCCGTCATAATAATATACATCCCCGTCAAACATCCCATAGGTCCGACATATACGACATCTTCTTTTACTCCTGAATTTCTAAACCATGTCGCCATCAAATGTTCCAAACTGTGTATTGCGGAAGGTGCAATTGCAGGCTCTTTGTTCGGTTCGGTTATCCGAATGTCGAAAGTGGTGAAACCTTTATCCTGTCGGGAAATATAAATTCCGGGCTTTAAATGTGTGTGGTCGATAGTAAAACTTTGTATAACTTCCATAATATCTTTTCCCCCATGTCGCATTATTACCGTATTTCTTAATAGTTTACAAAGAAAAGAAAACTTTTGCAATAAATAATTTAAATTAAAAATTTTTGTAAATCCATTAAAAAAAATGCAGAAATACGCAAAAATTTTCAATGGAAACGGAAATTGATAAACATATCTGCCGGATCAAATTAGCATACAACAATGTACACTAAAAATCGCTTTGCGATTTTTCCAATCTTCCAAATTCTTTTGCACCGGGATAAGCCTTGTTATAAAAATTTTGACCGGGAGATTTTACCAATCTTGCCCTTGCGGATTGTTCCCTTACAGGAGTAAAAAGATTAAACAATTTATAAAAAATTATTCTTGTATTATAAGCAATTTTTACATTGTGTTTTTTTATTTGGTTACCGCTGTGGTCTTCCGTTTTTTTCCCGAGTATCGTTTCATCCCAATGTGTAGTTTTGTAAGTCAATATACTTTTGGAATTAAGCATATAAGGAACAAAAAACTTCTGCACCGTTTTTGACGCAACATCCGCAGCATTTTTATTTTCGGCAACCGCCACTTTTCTTGTAGCAAAAAATGCGACATAATTTGCATACATATCGTCTATTGTAATAATACACGCCTGTATTGCCGCAAACAACAATACCGTAACTACAACTGCAATCATAAGCCCTTCAATCAACGCTTGCCCGCTCTCGGAATTTTTTGTATGCAAAGAAAAAAATGACAACCGTGATGATATATTAAAAAAGAATTTTTTATTTTTCATAACTTATATTTAAAAATTTATATCGCAAATTCAGCAAACTATTTACCGTTAATGTGCTTTAAAGCATTAGCGGCTTTTGTATGATTAGGGTTTAATCTCAGTACCAATTCAAACAGTTTTTCCGCTTCAAAATATTTTCCTCCGGCATACAATATCAAACCTTCCTTGTATTTAGCGTCTGCAAGTTTTTCATCAATAACAAGTTCTTCTTCCTCCTGTTCTTTAACTGCGGTCTGTTGAACGGTTTGTTTTTTGATAGTTTTGGAAAGTTCTGAAACCGCTTTATCAATATAGTCTTTTGCCGAAGAATAATAATTGAACGAACTTGTATATTTGGAATTTTTTACAAACGCCTGAAGTTTTTCCATTTTTTTGATGCAGGATATCCAGCGTTTATTTTTAAACAACATTATACCCTCGTTCAACATATTGTTTGATATAAAATCAAACTCTTTTATCTCTTCTTCTCTTATGGAGTCAATAACTATCTTATTAACTTTGTTATAATAATGTTTTACTTCTTCATTAGCATCGTCAAACTGAAGATATTTCGACCACTGCTTTAAACATTCATAATAATTATTTTTATAGTAATTTACATAACCCGAAGAATAGGAATATTGTTCAAAATTACTTTCTAATTCCGAATTTGATTCTTCCGTCATGGAAGATTTTATCTTGTTGTAATAAAAATTCGGCGAGTCGTAGTCGGGATAATTCATAATTATTCTCTGAAGTAAATCGGTGGCATATAAATACTGCTTATCGGAATAATATTTTTTTGCCTGATTAAACATTTTTTTTGCCTGTTTATGTGAAAGTTTCGCCTGTTCAAGAGCAGCTTTGGCTTCCTTGTCAAGTTCGCTTTTTTTAACTTTGTTTCTTTTTCCCCACCTGAGGGCAACGGAAAATCTGTTGATAATATCCAACTCATTGAAATCTATCGAATAATTGACCACAAACGCCGAAACGGCCGCACCGAACCCTGCCGTTATGTGATCCGTATAATATCCGCCTCTTATCGAAAATTTTTCTATAAATTTATATTCCACGCCTGCCGCAAATTCATTGTAGGAATCTTCATTTTTTACATCAAATGAAAATGTTATCGTATCTTTACTCGAGAAATGATATATTACCGGTATCTGCATTAACGTACTCAGTACAAAAATGTTTTGAAATTTTTCATTGTATTCATCAAGCGTAACACCGGAATTATAAAAATTCTGTGCGGAAAACCCTACACCGAAATTTGCCTGAAAGTATTTTAAATCAACATCGTTAAAAAATCTTGATAGAGCCGCATCCACGGAATATCCGCCGTTTTCCTTCTCGTATAAATCCAGATAAATATATTTCGCATTTATACCTACGGAAAGTTCTATCGGTTTAATTTCCGTCGCAAGAGCAAGAATATAAGCCCATTGGTTCGTATTTATTGTTTTCGGAGCATCAAACGGATCTTTTCTTATTTCCACATCACCGCTTGACAAATCTATTGCATTAAAACCTACGGACAAATTTTTAAGCAGACGATAATTTATTGCCGCGGAGTTGTATGATGTCCCGTCAAAAAGATTGTAACGGGACAGTTCCAAAGTATTATAGTCAAAATAATTTAAAAGAGACGGATTATAAAAAATTATTGACGGATCGTCAAGATTATTAAGGACGGTTTCTCCCTGTGCAAACGAAGATACCGACGGACCGTGAGAAAGAAAATTTTTTCTTTTTCCTTTGGCATAAACATTTGCAACCGCAAACAAAGATATTATTAAAATTAAAATTATTTTATTATTAAAAGTCTGCATCGTTCGGTACTCGTACGTCCGGAAGAATATTTTTTCTTAATTACGCACAGATATGTGCCGTTATATAAAACATTGCCGTAATCATCTTTACCGTTATAGGAATATTCATTATTTCCCGACAAAAGATTATTACACAATATATGAAATATTTTGTCGCCGTACTCGGAATATATATCTATATCCGCTCGTCCCGACTCATCCATTTCAAAAAATATTCTTGTGTTTTGTCCTTTTTGCGGATTAAACGGATTGGGAGCGTTGTATGCTTTTTTAATTTCGCCGAGAGTAACAAACGAATACACCGCTGGAGAAAGAAGTTTTGCTCCGTACTGATTTTCAACTTCAACTTTCCAATAGTATCTTGTTCTCGGAGATAAATTCGTTACGGTATAACTGCTCTGCGGGATATCGGCAACATATTGCATGGAACTTTCGGAAGTACCCAAATACAGAGTATATGTCAAAACATCCGTCGGTACACCTTTTTCCGCACTCCAATTGAAATTGACAGAAGAGTTCGAAGATGCATTATTGTCCTGCAGATTGTTGTTTAAATTTGTAAACGTATGCGGTCTTTCGGTTATTACGAAAATTTTTTTATTATTTTTCGTGCTGTATATGCCCGGAAAATTATCGTTATCGGCTTCAATATAATATTCATATGCTCCGTAATCAACGGCAAAATTTGCCGAATGAAAATTATCTCCGACAGGATTTAAATCAATTTCCGTGTAATCATCATTTGAGTTTTGTTTTCTGTAATAAAGTTTAGGATATCCCGATGTTATCGGACACCCGTACAAATCGGAATATTTTACTTTTATTTCGGTATTTCCTTCGCTTTTTATTGAAATGACGTTTTGAAGACTGTTTGAATCTATTAAGGTATTGTGTGTATCGGGTATGTAATCAAAAAGAGAACCGAAAGACTGTCCCGCAGAAATATTTTCCGAGGAAGACTCATATTCGGCTTCGATTTCTCCGACGAAATCAATATACGCATCGGCATTTATCCAGTCGGATTGCATTGAAAATTGTGCCGATGTCAAATAAATATCGGATTCAATATTGCTTTCCGAAATATGCGTTGCAAAAGCATTGCTGCATAAAAAAAGCAACAAAAATAAAAAAATTTTTAAACATTTTCTCATAGCACGAAAAGATTAAAAATAAATGATTAAGATGATAAGTTGATAAGTTAAGATTTGAGCAGAAAACTCAGTTCTCGGCTTGTAAATTACGATTAAAAATAAAATCGGGGTGACCGGATTTGAACCAGCGACCTCTCCCACCCGAAGGGAGCGCACTAGCCAACTGTGCTACACCCCGATTAATTTTCCAGTATTTCCAATACTTCTTCCAACTCTTTTTTTATATCCAGAACCGTTCTTGAATCAAGTTCCGTTTCATTTTGAGCGAAATCAAACAAATCAACGTTTTTCTTTTTTCTTCTGTCAACTTTAAGATACTTTTTTACACCCTCTATAGTAAGTCTTCTTGTGTAAAGAAGTTCTTTTATTTTTTTTATAAGATCTACATCCTGAGGAGAATATTTTCTCATTCCGGAATGACGCTCGGGCTTAATTTGTACAAACTCTTTCTCCCAATATCTTAACGTATATGAGGGAACGCCCGTTCTGTCCGAAACTTCTCTTATACTTAAATATTTTTTATCAGGTTCAAGCATTTTACTTCTCTAATTAAAAATTTCTTTCGACTGCTTGAATTTTATTTTCTTCTTAGGCTCTATCAATATCGTCTCACCGGTTTTCGGGTTTCTGCCTTTTTTGGTTTGAGTAACCAAAAGGTTAAAACTGCCAAAACCCGTAACGACAACTTTTTCGCCGTTTGTAAGTGCCGTCAACATCTCTTCAAAAATCTTATTCACTACAACCGTCGCATCCTTTTTTGACGGCATTAAGTGAGATATCTTATCTATTATATCATTTTTTGTCATAAAGTCAAACCTTTTTTAACCTATTCGTCTTTAGGTGTTCTTGTCATTAAATCATAAACCGCCTGTTTGGCATCTTTATTATTAAAAAGCACTTCATAAACCTGATTTATTATCGGCAACTCTATATTCATTTTCCGTCCAAGTCTGTATGCGCTTATACACGTATTTACGCCCTCCGCAACCATCTTCAATTCGTTCTCAGCCTCTTTCAACGTTCTGCCTCTTGCCAAAAGTTCACCGAGATTTCTGTTTCTGGAATGTACGGAAAAGCACGTTACCATCAAATCTCCCGCACCTGAAAGCCCGTAGAAAGTTTCTTCCTTACCGCCCATTGCAACTCCTAAACGAACAAGCTCTTTCAAACCTCTGGAAACTATTGCAGCCTTAGTATTATCACCGAAAGATAATCCGTCAATAACTCCGCCTGCAATAGCGAAAACATTTTTTAAAGATGCTCCGAGTTCCACTCCGATAATATCACTCTGCGTATAAACTCTAAAATAGTCGTTGATAAAAAGATCCCTTACTTTTATCGCCAAATCTTTATCTTTTGATGCCGATGTTACTACCGTAGGAATTTTTTTGGAAACTTCCTCGGCGTGACTGGGGCCCGACAAAGCAACAATTTTATCTTTCGTTTCGGGAAAAATCTCTTCAATTATTTGAGAAACTCTTAACAGCGTATCGACTTCTATGCCTTTTGTGGCACTGATAACAATCTTTTTCGCTAAATCCGTTCCGAGATTTTTGACAGACATTACCGTTGAACGTAAAAAATGTGACGGCACAACGAAAAGTACCGCTTCCGTTTCATTGATTATATTCAAATCACTTGATACGATAACACTGTCGGGAATACTTGCTCCGCCGATAAAAGGAATAGTCCTTTCTCTGTTTAATTTTTCTGCGGCTTGTTTATTTATTTCCCAAAGATAAACTTTATGTCCGTTATCGGCAAGAAGACAAGCCAACGTTGTCCCCCAAGAACCTGCACCCAAAACTGATATTTTCATGATTACTCCTATATTTTGTTTTCGGTACCGTTAAATAATCTCTTAATGTTTGCAGAGTGGCGAATAATCACAATCGCGGCAATTATAACGGAAAAAATCAATATTTCATTTGAACACCCGAAGAATAACAGACTTATCGGCAACACAATCGCGGCACATATCGAAGACAACGAAACATATTTTGTTATTGACAGTACTACGGCAAAAACCAAAAGACATGTAATTATCGCCAACGGATTTATTGCCAAAAATGCACCACACCCCGTAGCAACGCCCTTACCGCCCTTAAAATTTAAAAATATCGTGAACATATGCCCCAAAATAACGGCAAGTATCACTGCTATTACAAACCAATCCGAAAATAAATTTATTCTTAACGCCAAAAATACCGGAACAAAACCTTTTAATGCGTCACATAAAAGTGCCAACAAGCCTAACGATTTACTTACTCTGTAAACATTTGTTGCTCCTGGATTTCCCGAACCGTATTTTCTGATATCAATTCCTTTGAATAACTTTGCAATAATGTATGCAAACGGAATTGCTCCAACGATATAAGACAACACCAAGTATGCCGCAATTTTCATAATGTCAGTATTATAGCATAAAAAATTTTTATAAACAAATAAATTTTGTTAATTGTTTTTTATTAAGGTCCCGGGATTATTTTTTGACTTTTTATAAAGGTACCAAATGAGAATCCCATCCGCCGAGTTTGGCATTTTTGTAAGTATAAATCGGTGTATTTTTTTCTTTTTTTGCGTTATAAAAATTTACACCGGAAGTTGCCATCATATCAGCTTCAAGTCCCACGACTACGGCAGCAGCAGCCCAACCTATAAGCGGAATACCGGAAAGTTCGCTTGCAAGCGTAATTAACATTTGACTTTGTGTTCCGAGAATATAAAGAGCCGATATTGACGTAAAATTAACACCCGTTTTGTCGGTTTCGGCATCGGGAAACATCGCACCTTTTGAATTATATAATCCTGCAGCGGAAACCGCAACAAGCTGAGGCATTTTAATATTAAAAATTCTTTGAAACAACGGATAATTTTTGTTATTGTTCAAACTTTGTATGCCCAAAGCAACAAGTTTTTTATCATCAAAATTTTCGTCGCGAACATACCAAGAATATTTATCTTTTCTGTATTGTTCCGGCTTAACAAAATGTGCATGAACACCGGCAACATTTAAACAATAATTTACGGTTTTAAAATATTGTATGCCTTTGGAATTTTTCTTTATACCTAAAAGTGATGTCGGCGACAATGATTTCGTATTTATGTTTGAGAAATTAAAACTTTTTATATTTTTAGCGAACCTCGACGGAACGACAACTATTTTTGTATTATCCGAAGAAAACTCTTTTAATATTGCGGCATAATTTACAAGATATGCCGATACAGCCGCATCCTGCATTTTCCGTATAGAGTTTACGACAGTTCTTAAATTTTTTACGCCTTTATATTCCGTTCTGATACCGTTACATTTATAATCGCAAAAAGGTCCCGGGATCAAAGAACCGCACACTTTATCGGTAGAAAAGCTCGGCACGTACAATGTGGGAACTACACCGAAAATATCTTTAACTTTTCCTCTGATTGCCGACGGGACATTTTTGATAAGTATATCGTAAGATAAACTTTCGGGATATCCTGCCGTCGATAAAACGGTTGCAATTAAATTATTTGTCGTTCCCAAAAAGTTCAATGTTCTTGCCTGAAGCGTAGCTATTGACATTACGGCATTATCAACTTTGTTTTGAAGTGTCATTCTGTCTCTTATTACTTTGGCAATATTTACCATCATTGCCCAACTCATTATAAGTATAAGAGCCATTATTAATGTGTAAGGTAATACTTGTCCTCTGTTGCGGACAAGCGGTTGAATAGTTGAATGGCTGAAAATTCGAACAAAAATATTTTTCATAATTTTTATATACATATTCTTTTAAAATAAAGCACCTACAGCTCCCATGATAACGGAAATGAAATCGAATTTGTTTGTCCAAGCAACAATAAAAAGTTTCAGCATACCGTAACTTGCTGCAACTAAAACAAGAGTAAATAAGATAAACTCCACAAGTGCCTGACCGCTGTTGCGGACAAGCGGTTGAATAATTGAAGAGTTGAAAAGTTGAAAAGTTAACGGCGAACGACGAGATCCCCGACTCTGCCGTTGTACGTGCCATTCGGGAATCTCGTAGTTGCCGTTGCCGTTTATTATACGTTGTACATTATACATTACCGTCCTCAGCTCTTCAGCTTCTCAGCTTTTCAGCTGTTGTTGAAACTATTCAACTGTTCAACTTTTCAACCAAATTTGCTTCTCAAATTTTACTGTTGAATGATTCTCGGTGTTACAAAAATTAAAACATTTGTTTTGTTATCAATCGTTTTTGTGTGTCTGAATAATGCACCCAGCAACGGAATATCCGAAAGAATAGGTATTCCCGATTTGGTTTTATCTTTGTAGTTTTCTATAAGTCCCGCAATTACGATAGTTTGCTGATTTTTTAAAACAACATTACTTTTGGCTTGCCTCTTTGCAATATTCGGAAAACCTTGCACGGCATTGGACCAGTCCAATCTTGAAAGTTCCGTCTGAATAACCAAATCTATTTTGTCGTCGGAGAGGACTTTCGGAAGAATCTCCGTAATAATTCCGTACTCTTTCCACTCCACGTTTCCGCCGGAAACTCCCGATACGGATATAGGGAATTCTCCGCCCACAAGAAAGCGTGCTTTTGTACCGGACTTTGTTACAAGCTTCGGTTTTGATAACACCTGAGCCGAACCGCTTTCTTTAAGAAGTTTTAATTTTGCCGTCAGAGGAGTGTATCTTACCCAATCGTTAAATTCCACCAAAGACGGATACGCGGTTGCACCGTCCGCACCCGCAATAAAAAGCTCTCCGGTGGATATTTCATCTACCCACTTGATGCCGTATTCATTGGCTTTGTTGTTGTTAATTTCCGTTACTTCAATGGCAATCTCGACGAGATTGTCCGATGCGAAAAGATTTTCGCCCAAAAGAAGAAATGCCATAGCAAAAAAAATTATTAATTTTTTCATTTCTTTTTCCTTGAGATGATTATATCGTTATTTTTTTAATCTTTTATAGAAAGGTTTCGGAACTATATTGATACTCCTTAAATTGTTATGAACTTTTACCTGAAGTTGTGCATTGTCGTCGATATTAATATCAATTAATGCCATACCTACTGCCTTTTTAAATGTCGGCGAAAAACTTCCGCTTGTAACATAACCGACTTTCTTATCGTTAAGATATACTTCATCGTTAGCTCTTGCTATACCGCTCTGACAAATAAAAGCGATAGATTTTTTTGCAGGAGAATCTTTAATTTTTTCTATTTTATCTTTACCGATAAAATCTTTATCCCAAAAAACGGTTTTGATAAAGCCTGCATCTATCGGATTAATTTCTTCGGAAATTTCATGTCCGTGCAAGGGCATACAAGCTTCAAGACGAAGCGTATCTCTGCAACCCAAACCGCAAGGTTTTGCACCAAGCTCGATAAGTTTGCTCCACATATATTCGGCACGGTTGTTTGATATTATTATTTCAAAACCGTCTTCGCCGGTATAACCCGTCCTTGCTATTTTTGAAAATTCGGCATTTTGTCCTTTAAATGTGATATCTTTTGCGGTAAAATATTTCATTGCAACAATATCGTCTTCGGTAAGTTGAGAAATTATCTCTACGGCTTTAGGTCCCTGAACAGCCATCATGGAAACATCTTTACTCATATTTTTTATTTCAACATTTTCGGATTTATTTTCATTAAGCCATGCAAAATCTTTGTTTAAGTTTCCCGCATTAACTATCATCATATAATAATTTTCAAATTTATAAACTATGATATCGTCTTTTATTCCGCCCTCTTTATTTAACAACATTGAATATCTTGCTTTATGCAGCGGCAGGTTTGACATATCGGAAACAGTTACATAATCCAAAAATTTCCCTGCGTTATCGCCGGAAATAATAAAAGTTCCCATGTGAGAAGTATCAAAAATACCGACGGCGGTTCTGACGGCATTATGCTCCTCTATAATCGAAGTATATTGAACAGGCATATCCCATCCGCCGAACTCCGTAAATTTTGCTCCAAGTTTTTCATGCTGAGGATGTAAAAATGTAGTTTTTAACATAATATCTCCCGTTAAATTATATATTTTTTAGGTATTTTTATCGCCATTGCCATTAAACTCTTTAACTTTTCAACTCTTCAACCGTCGTTGTCAGTTGTCGTTCATTATACATTGTACATTGTCATAAAGTATTTCCGACAGGCACGGATGAAAGAACATCTCTCTTTTTATATCTGAAACTTTCATTCCCGCACCGATAATAACCGATGCCGTATTTATCATCTCGTCGGCATTTGCCCCAAGTATCCACACTCCCAAAATCTTACAGCTGTCTTTATCAACGGCAGTTTTTATCCAACCCGTTCTTTCTCCCTCTATCTGTGCTCTGGCATTTGACGAATAGCTTGTTTTCGTATAAACAATATTTTTGTAATTATCAAAATCCGTTGCTTTTACGCTTGCTGCCGGAGGGAAAGAAAATACTACTTTCGGAACGAGACTTGCAGACTCTGTTTGACTTACCAAATTATCGGCATCCTGCTCGGCGGTATATGCCAAAAAGCCTTTTCCCGAAGCATCGCCTATCGCAAAAATATTTTCGATATTCGTAGAATAATTTTTTGTTTCAACAAAATTCTTTTTGTCCAAAGTAAGATTTATTTTTTCCGTATTTAAATCTTCAGCCAAAGATTTTCTTCCCGCGGCAATCAATATTTTATCAAATTTATCTTCGTCTTTTAGCGGTTCGGTACAGGAAACTTCTACTTTTATTCCCTGTCGTGCCAAAACTTTTGTCAGTTCGGTTGCAAGCTCGCCGTCTTCGTTCGGCAACAGTTGAGGACAAACTTCCCTTAAAACAACATTTACACCGAAAGCCGAAAATATCGAACCGAGTTCTATACCTATTGCACCGCCGCCTATAACAAGCATATTTTTGGGAAGTTCCGTTAAATTTAAAGCGTCGGTGGAACTGATATATTTTTTATGATCAAACTCCGTATTCGGTATAGATTTACAGTCGGAACCTGTTGCTATAACTATTTTTTCCGATTGAATTTCAATATCTCCGTCGGAAGTTTGTACGATAAGTTCGTTTTTGCTTTTAAAGCTTGCCTGCCCTTTTATAATCTCAACATTGTTTGTTTTAAGAAGTCTTTCAACGCCTTTTACAAGGTTTCCCACAAGCTTGTTCTTCTTTGCCACTATATCGGCAAAATTAATATTTTCGATATTTGCTTTTATTCCGTATTCGAAAGATTTTGATATTTTCTGTTTTGTCTTTGCCGCCTGCCACAAAAACTTTGTCGGTATGCAACCGCAATTAAGGCATGTTCCGCCGAGAGAGTTTTTCTCTATTAAAGCAACTTTTTTACCTTGCTTGGCAAACTTTATCGCACAGTTATACCCTGCAGGGCCTGCACCTATTACAGCAATATTGTACATATTATCTCCTCAAAGTAATTTTTGTAATTTCGCATTTTGAAAATAATTAAAAAAATACTAGATAATTATTGGCCAAAATTAGAAATAAATTATTCTCTAAATTCATTATTTTTAAAAACTTAGACTCTATACAGTAAATTAATAATGAAATATCATTAATAATATTTCTATTATTCGAACTATTATTTTTTAAATGTTTTCAAGAAAAGAAAGAACTACTTTATTAAATTCATCTGGCCTATCCATATTAAGCATATGTCCACAATCTTTAACAATTACAAATTTTGCATTAGAAAGATATTGCATTTCATTTGGAGTTCCTTTGCTATATTTTACTTCATTTTCTCCTCTGACTAGGAGTGTTGGGACATCGACAACTCCTTTTCTTTTAAGTTCATCCCAAGCTTCTTGAGCATAATAATTCCTAACTTCATGATGCAATTGTTGCCAAGCTGACCAATCTTTAACCATATGATATAAAGGTAAACTCATTCTTTCACGTTGTGAGCCACCTGATGCCATTAATATTTTATGCCATTCTTTTTTATATCTTTCTATACCTTTCTTTTTTAATTCTGCTATTTCTTTATCTCTTTTTGCTTTTTCCTCCTCGCCCATTGGCTGACTAGGGCCAGGGACACTACGAATCCCCCCACTGCACAGGGTGCATGAAAGCATTCTTTCAGGATACATTGCTAGCATATCACCTGCTACAAATGCTCCCATAGATAATCCTATTATATGGGCTTTTTCTATTTTTAGATAATTCATTAAAGTTATTAAATCATCTACATGAGTAAATTGAAAATCTTCAGATTGATCGGTGGATTTTCCATAACCTCTGAAATCAAAACGAATTACATGATATTTTTTTGAAAATTCATCCCATTGGGGATCCCACATTCTTGTATCTAATGAATGCCCATGTAAAAAAATCAGAGGTTCTCCTTCACCTTTTTCCTCATAAAACATTTTTCCATGTCCTGATATTGGGATATATCCTCTTTTTGATTGAATATTTGAAAGCATTATTATAAATAGTACTATTTTTATGACATTTTTCTGATGTAAAATTTCCATTATACTGAATTAATAATGATTAAATTTTATTTTTTGAAATAAAATATTATTATAAAAATAATTATAAAGCATTGAATATGGGGATTGGGGATTGG
>CALGGE010000106.1 GCA_937916125.1 uncultured Elusimicrobia bacterium
CCAATTCCCAATCCCCAATCCCCAATCCCCAATCCCCATTTAATAATTTTCTTTTTTTTTCTTACTATTATTAATTATTATTCAAACGAAAAAAAATATAATCAAAAAAAAATTAATTAACAACTAAAAAAAATGTCTTTAATAACCCAAAATCAACCCCAGATAGAAAATGCAATAAATATGCAATCTCAATCTCAAATAAATATCCCTTCATATCAATCCATTCCCAAAATTCGAGTAATAGTGCGTAAAAGGCCTTTAAGTAAAAAAGAGCTTTCCAAAAGTGATCAAGACGTGGTGGAAATTCGTAACAATCGTCAAGTGGTGGTGAAAGAATTAAAAGTCAAAGTAGATTTAACCAAATACATCGAAGAACATTCCTTCAATTTCGACTTAGCCTTCGATGAAACGGTCACAAATGAGCAAATTTATTTGCAAACAGTGCGTCCAATGATCGAGGCGGCTTTTCACAAGGTTAAAGTGACCTGTTTCGCCTACGGCCAAACAGGTTCAGGCAAGACTTTCACTATGATGGGAAACAGAAGACAAATTCCAGGGCTTTATTTACTAGCGGCATATGATATCTTCACTTTATTACAAAATTATAAGGGCTTTTCCATATGGGTAAGCTTTTATGAAATTTACTGTGGTAAATTGTACGATTTGTTGAATGAAAGAAAGATTTTAACGGCAAGAGAAGACGGTAAACAGAATATATGTATAGGTGGTTTAACCGAGAAAAACGCGGAAGATATTAATATTTTAATGCAAATGAAAAAAATTCTTGGAAGAGATAATGTTCAAAAAATTTTAAATAAAACATTTTATGCTAAAGCTTTAATCAGAGTAAAATATACAAAACCTCAGTTTAAATTAAAAAAACGGCAGAGAATGGAAAATTTGGAAAATATGTTCCGTTTAAACAAAAAATATGCGGAAGTCATAAAAGGTAAAAATATATTGTTGATAGATGATATTGCCACAACCTGCTCGACGGCAAACCAATGTGCGAAAGTTTTGAAAGAAAATAAAGCCAAAAAAGTTATCGCGGTTGCTCTGGCTCGTGCGGAATATTGATTTACT
The DNA here is from genome assembly GCA_937916125.1 of uncultured Elusimicrobia bacterium. Lineage (GTDB taxonomy): Bacteria > Elusimicrobiota > Endomicrobiia > Endomicrobiales > Endomicrobiaceae > Ruminimicrobiellum. The sequence goes on from CALGGE010000106.1 coordinate 1,084, forward strand.
TATGTTTTTGTCGGTTTTTGATTGTTGTGTGAAATTATGTGAAATCATAAAATAAAAAACAGAAAAATTATTTGTGATTTTTATCGTTTTTTTTGTATAATATAAAAGATTTTAAGTTTCGGTTGCTTATATGACTCCGTTGGAGGGGATAAAATGATGGTACCCAATAATAAAAAAGGATTACCTGAAGGTCTGTGGACCAAATGTAAAAAATGCGAACAAATAATTTTCCAAAAAGATTTTGAAGAAAATTTTATGGTATGTCCCAAATGCGGATACTATGTCCGTTTAAATTCCGTTGACAGAATAAAATATATGACGGATAAAAATTCTTTTAAAGAATTAAATGCCGATATGAAACCCGTTGATGTTATAGGTTTCCCGGGATATAATGTAAAAAAAGATTCTTATAAAACAAAAGATGCCATATGCACGGGCGAAGCAAAAATGGACGGATATCCGATAGCCATAGGCGTAATGGATTTTGAATATATGGGCGGAAGTATGGGCTCGGTTGTTGGAGAAAAAATAGTCCGTCTTATAGAAAGAGCCATCGATAAAAAACTTCCCGTAATTTTGGTCTGTGCTTCCGGCGGTGCAAGAATGCAGGAAGGAATCATTTCCCTAATGCAAATGGCAAAAACTTCCGCTGCACTTGCAAGGCTCGGTAAAAAAGGACTTCCTTATATTTCCGTTTTAACCGATCCTACTACGGGAGGCGTTGCGGCGTCCTATGCAATGCTCGGTGATGTGATAATTGCGGAACCTAACGCTTTGATAGGTTTTGCCGGACCGAGAGTTATCGAGCAGACCATAAGACAGCAATTGCCGAAAGGCTTTCAACTTTCCGAATTTTTGTTAAAACACGGTATGGTTGATATGGTTGTTGAAAGAAAAAATTTAAAAGATACGATAACAAAAATATTAAAGTTCTTTGTATTCAATAAAACAAAATGATTTCTTCCGATTTGGGACAAGAATATAAAACGATGTCTTTAGGTTTGGACCGAATAAGAAATTTTTTGTCCGATAACAATATCGGATATAAAAAATTAAAATATATTCATATTGCGGGAACGAACGGTAAAGGCTCGACGGCAAAAATGCTGGCAACGATATTTGAAAACTGCGGGTATAAGACCGGACTGTACACTTCTCCTCATTTAATAAAAATAAACGAGAGGATTCAAATCGACGGCAAATATATAAGCGATAAAGATTTGAGTTTTATTGAAAAGAAATATGATAAAGCTTTTGATAAGTACGGTCTGACATATTTTGAAAGAATTACCGCAATTGCTTTTGCATATTTTGTGAAAAACAAAACGGATATTGTCGTGTTGGAAACGGGACTCGGCGGAAGATACGATGCGACCAATATTATAACGCCGCTTACGTCTGTAATTACAAGCATAGGCTTGGACCACACGGAAATATTGGGAAAAACATTAAAACAAATTGCTTTTGAAAAAGCAGGAATAATAAAAGAAAATATTCCCGTCGTATGCGGGAATATTCCCGAAAAAGCTTTAAAAGAAATTTGCAAAATTGCAAAAAATAAAAATTCTCAAACTTTTTTGTTCGGGAAAGATTTTAACGCTGAGTTTTTAAAATATAATCGTAATAAAAATTCGCAGTACGTAATGTATAATTCAAAAACGAAATTTGAGGTTTCTCTTTTGGGAAAATCACAGGTTTACAATGTTGCCGTAGTATTAAAAACCTGCGAACTTTTGAAAGAGAAGTTAAAAAATATAAACTTTAATGTTGTAAAAAAGAGTTTAAAAAATATTTATTGGCCGGCAAGATTTGACGTAAGAAAACTAAAGATAAAAAATAAAAATTTTTCTCTTATAATCGACGGCGGCCATAATGAACAGGCAGTAGAAAATTTTTTGAATTTATATAAAGAGTCTCCTTTTTATAAAAAAGACGGCAAACTGTGCTTTGCAATAATGCGGGAAAAGAATTATAAGAAAGTAATTAAAATGCTTTCGCATAATTTCAAGAACATAAATTTGATAGAACTTAATAATTCAAGAGCCGTCGATACAAAAATATCGGAAAAAGAATTTTTAAAATATACGAACAAAGAAAATATACGTATTTATGATAATATTAACGATTTTATTGACGATATAAATGACAATGAAAATGTTGTCGTTTTAGGTTCGTTCTTTTTGGCGGGAGAAGTTATAAAATTTATTGAAAATAAATTTTGAAGTTCCGATAATCGGAAGCGTAAAAATAAAAAATATTTGATAAAAGAAGTAAAGGAAACGAAAAATGGAAATGTTTTTGGGAATTGATATGGGCGGGACTTTGATAAAGTTGGCTATTGTTGACGGGAAAGCTGATGTTGTTGAGGATGCAAGTGTATATACGGACATAAATGCCGCACCTAAAACGGTAATTAAAAATATTGCAAACATTATTAAAAACTTCAAAAATTATAATAAAGTAAAAAGTATCGGTGTAGGTATTGCCGGCGATGTTGATTACAAAAAAGGCGTGGTACGTTTTTCTCCGAATTTGCCTAAATGGAAAAATATATATCTTAAAAAAGAATTGGAAAAACTGACCGGTAAAACCGTTTATGCGGATAATGATGCAAATACCGCGTCCATAGGTGCATTTTGGCTGGATATAAAAAATAAAGCCGATAACGTAATTTGCGTGACATTGGGAACGGGTGTCGGCGGCGGAATAATCATAAACAAAAAACTGTACAGAGGTTCTAACGGAACTGCCGGAGAAATAGGACATATTACCGTTGAAGCGAAAGGAAGAAAATGTAACTGCGGTAACAGCGGATGTTCCGAGACATATATAGGCGTAAAACATATCGTAAAAGAAGCCGTTGATATTTTAAAAACAAAAAAATCAAAATATATAATGAAACTTGCTGACAACAATATAAAAAATATAACGCCGAAATTGTTATCTCAGGCAGCATTGAAAGGCGACGTTGTTGCAAAACAGGTATGGAACAATGTCGGTGAAAAGCTCGGTATTCTTTTGGCAAGTCTTATAAATATTTTTAATCCGGACAGTATCGTTTTGTGCGGCGGGATAAGCAATGCCGGTAATTTGCTTATTGCACCGGCAAAAAAAGAAATAAAAGCAAGAGCATTTAAAACTTCTGCCGACAATTGTAAAATTGTAATATCAAAATATACGGGCAAGCTCGGTGTTGTCGGAGCGGCAATGCTTGTAAAAAATTAGTCAATGTCTATTTTTCAAAAAAATATTATAATCCGTTTATTAATATCTTTTGTTTTTATTTTTGTATTAACTTCGGTTTTATTTGCCGATTATGAAGTTGATATAAATGCGGACTCTTTAACTTATAAGCAGGATGAAGAAATTATTAATGCATCGGGAAACGTTAAACTTCAATGGCTGGATAAAATAATAAAAGCCGACAACATTGAAATGAAAATAAAAGATCAACAATTAAATGCCGACGGCAATGTTGAAATCTCGGAGTCAAAAAGTACAATCTTTTCGGATAAAATTCAATATGATATGCAGAAAGAACACGGCGATATGTGCGATACGGCAGGTGTCGCCTCTTCAATGTTTTTTACAGCCCAAAAAATGACCAAAGTGTCATCCGACACTTATAAAATACAAAACGTTATTTTGTCCAACTGCGATTTGGACAAGCCTCATCATTATGCAAAAGCAAAAGAGGGTATTTTTGTTACCGATAAAAAAATTACCGTGTATAAAGCCGTTTATTATGTCGGCGGAATTCCCGTATTTTATTTTCCCAAATATACGCGTAATTTGGCAGGCTCGGACAGTAAATTCAGTTATGAAATAACACCGGGATATACAAACGACGGCGGAGTTTCGGCAAAAGCAAAACTGAAATATAAATTTACTGATAAATTAAGCTCGGCTTTGTTGCTTGATTATTTGGGGACGATAGGTGAGGGTATAGGGCTTGAAACAAGCTACTACGATAAAGACAATATAAAAGCTACAATATTTACTTACGGTACGGAAAACAAAAAAAACGAATCTCAACAATGGGTTATCCGTCCGTCTTATTATCAGAAAATTAACGATTTATGGACGGTACAGTCTCATGCGGAATTTGTGAGCGATTCTTATTTTAACAACAGGTACAACCTTGATGATTGGGACAGAGTTTTAAATAAAAGAAAATCTTATGTTTCTTTTACCAGACAAAGCAGTAAGTCAAATTTAAGACTTATGTCCGAACTTTATCAGATTTATAATCCGTTGACCGATAAAATACAAAACGGTTCTTATTTGATTTTGCCTCAGGTTTATTATAATATGTACCCCGCAAAAACTTTCGGTGCGTACAGCAGTTTTACTTTTACTTTTGAAAATAAAACGGATTATGAACTTTTGTTTTCAAGTAAAACTTACGACTATAATCGCATTAAAGCTACCGCCGACTATACAATAACAAAAGATTATAAACTTTCGAAAAGAATGACGTTGAAACCTACGTTGGGAATAAAAGAAACTTTTTATGACAGTGTTAATCCCGAAAATGATGACAAAAATTTAACCACACGTTATTACGGCTCTTTAAATGCAAGATACAGGCTTACCTGGTGGATGGACTGGAACTTGTCTTATGAAACAATGTTCAGAACAATGATGAACAATCTTGCAATCGATTACGATTCGTCGGACAGAGGAGCAGAAAAAAATGCTCTGTTTTTCAATAATTATATCTACACATCTTCAAATTTTATAATCAGAAATACTACGGGATATGATTTCAGAGAACCTGCGGTTGACGACCATACGGATTGGTATCCTCTTATTACGGAAATGACTTATGTTCCAACATCGAAAATAACGTTATATTTAAGGCAAACGCAGGATTTACATCCGTTTAAATTCAATACTTTACAGTTTGATTCAATGTTCGGTAAATTGGAAAGATTTTATTTCAAATTATCGGCATTTTATTACAATAGCCGTCCCGAAGAACTTGATATTGTCTCGGGTGTGGGTTTGTGGCTTAATGCAAAATGGAGATTCGATTATTTAATGAGAACGACTTTAAATTACGTAAATACCGGCGTTAAATGGCTTGGTAAAGATCACGAATTTAAACTTTACAGAGATTTACATTGTTTCAATTTCGGAGTGTCTTTCAGACTCAGAGAAAATTATTATGAAACCTATTTTAAATTTGATATGAAAACCAATGTTCCGACTTTAACCAAGAAAAACGGAACTAAAGAAATAGACCGGGAATTCTATCCCTGGCGTTAAAGCTATCCTTTTTTCGTATTCGCAAACATAAGATAGGATTTTGTTGTAAGAGGATAAATTTATGAATATAGGATGTCATTTGTCGGCGGCAGAAGGCTTTACTCCGATGGCGAAACAGGCGTTGGATATAGGTGCCGATACTTTTCAATTTTTTACCAGAAATCCGAGAGGGTTTAAAGCAAAAAAAATTGAAGAAGATGATGTAAAAGAATTTTTACAAATTATTAAAGATAACAATTTTGCCAAAATTCTTGCCCATGCACCTTATACGTTAAATCCCTGTTCTGCGGATAAAAGAGTGAGAGATACCGCAAAAGCATTATTTGTTGACGACTTAAAAAGAATGGAGTATATACCGGGTAATTTATACAATTTTCATCCGGGAAGTCATGTGGGACAGGGTGTGCAAACGGGTATAAAAATGATAGTTGGTTTGTTAAACGAAGTGCTGAAGAAAGAACAGACAACTACCGTATTGTTGGAAACCATGTCCGGAAAAGGCAGTGAGGTCGGCGGAAGATTTGAGGAACTGCAACAAATAATAAGCGGTGTTGAATTAAAAGATAAAATCGGCGTATGTCTTGATACATGCCATATTTACGACGGCGGTTATGATATTGTTAACGATTTGGACGGAGTTTTGGAACAATTTGATAAAATTATGGGTTTGGATAAGTTGAAAGCAATTCATTTAAACGATACAAAAAATCCGTTTTCTTCTCATAAGGACAGACACGAAAAAATCGGGGAAGGATTTATAGGTTTGGAAGCTATAAAAAGAATAATCAATCATCCGAACTTAAAAGATATTCCTTTCCTTTTGGAAACTCCGAACGAAATAGACGGATATGCAAAAGAAATAGCACTGTTAAAAAGTTTTTACCGCGGATAATGCTGTAACGGCATGTTTACGTTTTTAAGTTAATTTAAAATATTTCTTCATAAATTTTTTGTAATTTTATAGAATGTTCCGGAAAATAAAATCTTCGCTTTGGATATGAGAGAGGAGAACCTAAAAGTAAAAATAATGAAAGAAGAAATCATAAAGCGTCTGAAAGATATAGAAATAAAAAATGATATAAAAATCATTTATGCCGTAGAGTCGGGTAGCAGAATGTGGAATTTTGCATCGAAAAACAGCGACTACGACGTAAGGTTTCTTTACATAAGCAGTCCTAAATATTATTTGTCCGTAGAGAATAAAAAAGATTATATTTTAATTATGGATAAAGAAAAAGGGTTTGATTTTTCCGGATGGGATATAAAGAAAGCGTTGGGGCTTCTTTTGAAAAGAAATATGTCTTTATATGAATGGATATGCAGCCCCATAGTTTATATGAAAACCGAAGAAATGGACGGGTTTACCGATGTTGCACAATACTGTTGGGATAAGAAGAAATTAATATATTCTTATATTCATTTGGCAAGCGGCAATTACAAAGCTTATGTTTTAAATAAGCCGGAAATTAAATTAAAAAAATATCTTTATATACTAAGAACGATTGCTGCCTGTATGTGGTTGGAAAAATATTTTGTGGCAAAAGATTTGAATGACGTTAATTCCGCGGAAGAAAACACTTCGCATGAATTTTGTCCGATTTCAATAGATGTTATTTCGGAAATGATTAAAAATGATAACGGGTATATTTACAATCTTCTTCAAAAAATAATTAAAACAAAGAGAGATGGGGAAGAACTTACGCTTTCTTGTCCCGACGAACAGGCAAATATGTGGGTGGAAGAAAAAATAAAATACTATAAGAGTATGGATAATGATTTAAAAATATCAAAGTCAAAATATAAGAAAATGAAGAGTAAAATAGGCAAAATGTTGGATGACTTTTTTTATAAAATAATATTACAAAGATTAGTTTCCGTAAGTTGATATTTGAGAAGTTTCCTTTGACTTATAGACTTTATTTTAGTATGATAGAGAAAAAAAGAGGGTATATGTTAAAATATTCGGGCAGCGAATTATACGTTGAAAAGGTTTCTCTTTCGAAATTGGCAAAAAAGTTCGGTACGCCGCTTTATGTTTATTCCGAAGAGAAATTAGTTTCGAATTTTAAAAAATATGTTGACGGCTTTAACGATGTTGACAGCATTATTTGTTATGCAATGAAAGCAAATTCCAATGCCGAAATCTTGAAACTTTTGGCATCTTTCGGTGCCGGTGCGGATATCGTTTCCGGCGGAGAATTAAAAAAGGCATTAAATGCCGGTATAAAAGCTCAAAAGATAGTCTATTCGGGTGTCGGTAAAACCGCACGGGAAATAGAATATGCATTAAAAAGTAATATATTGATGTTCAACGTTGAGTCTTTTGAAGAACTTGAACAGATAAATAAAATTGCCGGCAAACTTAAAAAGAAAGCAAGAATTTCTTTCAGAGTAAATCCGGACGTTGATGCTCATACGCATAAACATATTACGACGGGGAAATTCGGCACTAAATTCGGCGTTATGTATGAAGATGCTTTCGGATTCTATAAGAAAGCCGCCGCAATGAAAAATATTGAAGTTGTCGGTATAGACAGCCATATCGGTTCACAGATACTTGATGTGAAACCGTTTAAACTTGCCGCAGAAAAAATATCAAAATTGATAGATAAGCTTGAAACCGTCGGGATAAACATTCGTTACATAGATATCGGCGGAGGTTTGGGAATAAAATATAAAAAAGAAGATAAACCTCAAACCCCCGCAGATTTAAAGAAGATTGTTATGTCTGTTTATTCAAAATATAAAGATAAAACCATAATCGTTGAGCCGGGGCGTTCCGTCGTCGGTGATGCAGGAATTATTTTGGGACAGGTTATTTACGGAAAGACTACGGGAACTAAAAGTTTTATTATAACAAATATCGGAATGAACGATTTGATAAGACCTGCATTATATGACGCATATCATAACGTTCTTCCCGTAAAAAAATCTTCAAAGAAACAAAAAGTTGTCGATATAGTAGGTCCGATATGCGAATCCGATGATTTTATTGCAAAGGACAGAAAGTTCCCTATATTGGAGCAGGGTGAATATATTGTCGTTGAATGTGCCGGAGCATACGGCAGAGCAATGGCAAGCGAATATAATTCACGACAAATTGCTCCTGAAATTTTGGTAAAAGGGACAAAAATAAATAAAATATAAAATTAAGAGAGGCAAAAATGTTTTCAGGCAGTTACACAGCAATCATCACACCGTTAAAAAATAACAAAGTCGATTACGATGCTTACAAAAAAATAATTGATATGCAGATAGAAGCGGGAATTACCGGTATAGTTCCGTGCGGTTCTACCGGAGAATCTGCAACGTTATCACACGAAGAACACGATGAAGTTATAAAAAAAGCCGTTGAATTTGCAAACGGCAAATTAAAAGTTATTGCGGGAACCGGTTCTAACTCCACGGCGGAAGCAATAAGACTTTCCAAACATGCTCAAGAAGTCGGCTGTGACGGAGTATTGCTTGTTGCTCCTTACTACAATAAACCTACACAGAAAGGTTTATATTTTCATTATAAAGAAATTGCAAATGCTATAAAAATTCCTGTTGTTTTGTACAATATTCAGGGAAGATCTGCAGTAAATATCGAACCTAAAACAATTGCACAGCTTGCAAATGACTGCAAAAATATTGTTGCGGTAAAAGAAGCTTCAGGTTCTTTAGATCAAATGTCTCAAGTAAAGCTCCTTGCTCCGAATATTGATTTAATTTCAGGAGATGATGCTTTAACCGTTCCTGTAATGTCCATCGGCGGAACGGGTGTAATATCCGTCCTTTCAAACATATTGCCTAAAGTTGTTGCCGATTTGGTAAATGCAATGGCAGACAAACAATACGATAAAGCAAGAGAAATTCATTTCAAATGGCTTCCTTTGATAAAAGCAATGTTTATGGAAACAAATCCTATCCCCGTAAAAACTGCAATGGCTTTGATGGGAATTTGTTCCGACGAAATGAGACTTCCCATGTGTTCAATGAGCGAAGCTCACATTAACGATTTAAAGAATATATTGAAACAATATAATCTTATCTAAATGGAAAATTTTTCTTCCATACATCCGAACATCCATACATCCAAACATCTGCAAAATTCGCCAAAGCGAATTTTGCTTACGGGTGGTGCGGGGTTCTTTGGCTCGATACTGAAAGAAGAATTATTGAAACAAGGTTATATATGTGTTTCAATAGATTTAAAACCTGATACATATCAGCATAAAAATTTTACTGCCATACGGGGCGATATAAGAAATATCAATTTATTGGATAAAATATTTTCCGAATATAAATTTGATGCGGTATTTCATTGTGCTGCATTGCTTGCTCATGTCAGAAAAGATTTAAAAAATCTTTGGACGTCAAATGTTGACGGTACTAAAAACGTTGCGGAATTATGCAAAAAACACAAAGTAAATAAAATTATTTTTATTTCTTCCAATTGTCTTTGGGCAAAAAATTTTAATAAACCTGTTAAAGAAACGGAAATTCCCGAGCCGGCGGAAATATACGGAAAATCCAAATGGGAAGGCGAAAATATTTTGATGTCATATAAGAATACGGATTTGAAAGCCGTAATATTTCGTTGTCCTACCATTATGGACGAGGGCAGGCTGGGGCTTTTGGGAATTTTATTTGAATTTATTGATGAAAATAGAAAGTTGTGGATGGTAGGTAATGGTAACAACAGGTATCAGTTTGTTTACGGTAAAGATTTGATAACGGCATGTATAAAAGCACTTTCATACGATAAGTCGGATATTTTTAATATCGGTTCGGATAACGTTAAAACATTTAATGAAGTTTATCAATATGTTATAGATAAATCGAAATCAAAATCCAAACTCGTACATTTGCCTAAATGGTTTATGGTATTGGGAATGAAAATTTGTTTTTTTCTCGGTATTTCGCCTCTCGGACCATACCAGTATAAAATGATTGCCGAAAGTTTCATATTCGACACGAATCATATCAAAAAGGAACTGGGTTTTGTGCCGACTAAAACAAATGAAGAAATGCTTTTAACGGCTTATGAATATTTTCATAAAAATAAAGAAGAGATTCTAAACAGAAAAAATGTCTCCGCACATAAATCCGTAGCAAAGATGGGGATAATCCGAATAATAAAATTCTTTTCTTAAAATAATTTTATTATTCTCGCAGTTGTCGTTGCCGTTGTCGTTCGCCGTTCATTGTACATTGTACATTATACATTGCCGTTCCTTAAAATAAAATGTTCAAAAATAAAAATAATATTTTACTATACTTAATATTTGCGGTATACGCCTGCTTGACATTTGTTATAGGGCTTAATCACGAGCCGTGGCTGGATGAGGCACAGAGCTGGCTTATTGCGAGAGATTGCAGTTTTTTTGACATAATGTTCACGCGGTGTTCTTATGAGGGAACGCCTTTTTTGTGGTTTTATATTTTAAAAGTTTTTATTCTGCTCGGTTGGAGTTACGAATATATTTTTGTAATTTCTTGGCTGTTTGCTTGTTTAGGCGTTTATCTGTTTATATTTAAATCAAATTTTTCTACAATATTTAAAATAACAATCCCTTTTACTTTTTATATTTTTTATCAGTATAGTATTATTGCAAGACCATATTGCTTAATATTCCCTGCCCTCTGTCTGATTGCGATATTTTATAACAAAAGGTTTGAACGACCATTTTTATATTGTGGATTTCTGGTCATTCTTGCAAGCATCCATGCTTATGCATTTGTTGTTGCATTCATACTATTATGTTTCTATATCTATGATGTTGCCGTATCTCGTCGTTCCCGTTCCGTCTGTCATTCCCGAGCGTCTTTGTCGGGAATCTCGTCGTTGCCGTTCATTGTACATTGTACATCATACATTGTACATTTCCGTTCTAAACTTTTCAACTTTTCAACTCTTCAACTGTTCAACTGTCGTCGTTCCGTCGTTCATTATACATTGTACATTGTACATTATACATTATACATTGCCATTGCCGTTCTCTGTTTCGCCTTTATCGCTTTCATCAGTATGAAAAATCCCGATTGTGATTACGTGCAGAAAAATGTTTTTCTGGATGGCAATATCTTTGAAAAAATTATTTCGGCTTTATTGAGAGGCTATTTTAATTTGGATTCTTTTTTCTCGTTTTTATCGGCAATAATTATGGTTCCTGCATTATATTATTTATCGATAAAAACTTTTTGCGTAACAAAAAAACAAATAATATATTTCGTTATGTTGAATTTTGCCGTGTATGCTTCAATGATTGTTGTAAATTTTTACGACTGGCATTTGGGTGTAATTTTATTTACACTGTTTTTCTCTGTTTGGATATTGAAAAACGTAAATAATATACAGCTTTCATTTAAAAATAATACGTTGTTTTATATTGTTTGTTTAACGGTGATATTTGCACAGATTTTCTTTTCTGTAAAAAATTCTTACTTTGAAATTTATAAAGAATACGACGGGGCAAAGACGACGGCTAATTACATAAAAGAAAATAATTTTGAAAAAGAAAAAATTATAGGTTTGGCAGCGAGAGTTTCCGCCGTTCAGCCGTATTTTAAACAAAATATTTTTGTTAATAAATCTTCGTCTTATTATCATTGGAGTAAACGGGGCTTTTTGGACGAGCTGGCAAATACAAAAAAACTGTTGCCGAATGCCAATGTTTTTGTTGTTGATGAAGATATGCTGAAAGCGATTCTTTTTGAAGATATAATTAAATATGTCGAAGGAAATTTCCATGAAGATATAACGGTTAAATCCGATATGTATATTAAGGGCAGAAAATTCCCGTCGTCAACAACTTATCACATTTTTGTAAGAAACGAAAAATTGTAATTTACAATTTGTTTTTTTTAAGATATAATACTAAACATATTCATTATACATTTTATATTTTATAAATTTGTCATCTTGAGCTTCATAAATGCGAAGCATTTATGAAGTCGAAAGATCTTGCAGTTGTAGGTTGTTGTCGTTGTCGTTGAAACTTTTCAACTTTTCAACTATTCAACTATTCAACTGTCGTTGCCGTTCATTATACATTGTATATTATACATTATACATTGCCGTTCGCCGTTCATTATACATTGTACATTGTACATTATACATTATACATTGCCGTTCGCCGTTCATTATACATTGTACATTATACATTGCCGTCTAAAGTTTTCGGAGGAAAAAATGATTAGAATTGTAGTTTGTGGAGCATGTGGCAGGATGGGTAGTGCCATAATCAATATGGCAAAGCAAGATAAAGATTTTAATATTATTGCAGGAACAGAAATTGACACTTCTCCTTCCATAGGAAACAAGAATCCTTTAATAGTAAAATCTTCGGAAATGGAATCCGTCGTAAATGCAGGTGATATAATAATAGATTTTACCATAGCATCAAATACTATGAACAATGTAGAAATCGCTCTTAAGAAAAATGCCAAACTTGTTATCGGTACTACAGGTTTAACCGAAGAAAATAAAGAAGTTTTAAAGAAAGCAGGGGAGAAAATTGCAATAGTTTTTGCACCGAATATGTCAACCGGAATAAATTTGTTGATAGATATAGTGGAAAATTTAGCACGAAAAATTCCCGATTACGATACGGAAATTGTGGAAATTCATCATAATAAAAAGAAAGATTCTCCTTCCGGAACGGCAATAAGGTTGGCTGAGGCTGTTGCCGCAGGACATAACAAAAATTTTAAAGATGTCGGCGTTTTTGGCAGACATGGTGCACAAACTCTCAGAAACCCCGAAGAAATCGGCGTTCATGCCGTCAGGGGCGGGGATGTTTGCGGGGATCATACGATATATTTTGCCGGAACGGGAGAAGTAATAGAAATATCCCACAGAGCCACTTCGAGAGACAGTCTTGTCTCGGGTGCGTTAAGAGCCGCAAAATGGGTTGCCGATAAGTCGGCAGGATTATACGATATGAGAGATGTTTTAGGACTAAAATAATCGAAACTTAAGGGGCTTATTAATGAAAATAAAAAAATTGTTCGGTTGTATTTTGGCGTTGTGTTTTGTTTTTGCGGGCGTAAATATTTTTGCCGACGTCAATAATAACAAAGAAGTAAATATTGAAGAACTTGCAAAACAGCTTGGCAATCACAGTCTGCTTGTTTATCAAAAAGGGCAAATTTCTTTTCAGGATGAACACGGAATACAACCGTTATTAATTCAAATAGAAAAAAAAGGACTTAAAAAGGCAATAGTCGTAGATAAAGTTATCGGTAAGGCAGCAGCACTTCTTATGGTTTACGGTAAAGTAAACCGTGTCCATACAGATATTATCGCAAAAGATGCAATAACTGTTTTTGAAAAACATAAAATAAAATTTTCTTATAACAAAAAAGTCGATTATATTTTAAATGTAAAAAAAGACGGTCTCTGTCCTATGGAACAAAAAGTTAAAGATACCGATAGCCCGAAAAAGGCTTATAAAATTTTTGCGAAATAAAAATAATAAAAAACATGGAGGGTTTTTTATGAACAGAAGGCAATTTTTAAAATCTGCTCTATTTACAACGGTAGGGGCTTTTATTCTTAAAACAACAAAGGTTATAGCGACTGAAACAAAGAAAATTATCGAAAAGGTCTCAACAAAAAAATACAAAAACATTAATACATCCGTAATCGGCTTCGGGCTTATGAGATTACCGCAAAAAAACGGAGAAATAGATATTGCAAAAGTGCAGGAAATGGTTGATTATGCAATGGAACACGGCATCAACTATTATGATACGGCATGGTATTATCACGGCGGTAAATCCGAACTTGCCGCAGGAAAAGTATTAAAAAAATATCCGAGAAACAGTTACTATTTGGCCGATAAACTTCCTTTAAGAATACTCGGCGGGAAAGACCATGTTTTAAAAATTTTTGAAGAACAGTTGAAAAAATGTCAAACTGATTATTTTGATTTCTATTTGGCACATAACATAAATAAAAACGAATGGAAAATATTAAAAGAATGTAATGTTTACGAACAGCTTTCTCGGAAGAAAAAAGAAGGTAAAATAACATATTTGGGTTTTTCCATTCACGATACGCCCGAACTTTTGGAAGAAGTGATAAAAACTTATAAATGGGATTTTGTTCAGTTGCCGATTAATCCCATAGATTGGGATATGGTTGACGCCGGGAAACAGTACGAAATAGCAACCAAAGCAGGTCTTCCCGTAGTTGTAATGAACCCTTTAAAAGGCGGACAGTTGTCTTCTCTTAATCAAAAAGCCGTTGATTTGTTAAAGAAAGAAAATCCCGATGTTTCTGCATCGTCATGGTCGTTAAGATATTCGGCTTCGCTTCCCAATGTGTTTACCGTGTTAAGCGGTATGACGTTACGCGAACATGTGGAAGATAATGTTAAAACTTTTACAAATTTTAAACCGTTAAACGAAAAAGAACGTAAAGTGTTGTCCAATGCAATAGCCGTTTATAATTCTTCGGGAGCAATTTCCTGCACTTATTGTCGGTATTGTGTAGGTTGTCCTATAGGAATAGATATTCCGAAACATTTCCTGATATATAATCAATATAAAGCCACAAACAGAAAAGACAGATTTATTATCGGTTATGAATCAATAAAATCCGAAAACAGAGCGGATAAATGTATTAATTGCGGACTTTGTAAACCGAAATGTCCTCAGAAGCTTGAGATACCTGCTTTGTTAAAGGAAGTTGCCGCACTTTATAAAGAACTGAAAGGTTGAAAATCGTATAATCCGTTGACGTCTTTCCGTTAAGAAGTTTTTATGAGTTTTTCATGGAGGAAAAATGAATAAAGGGAAAGTGTTTTATTGGCTAAGGTTATGCCTTTCGGCAGTTATATTGATATGTTGTTTTTTATCTTTTACCGTTACTTTTGATATATTTGCTAAATTTTTTACGGTACAGCTCGGTGCAGGTATTGCCGGTTTGTTTGCGTCTTTTTCAATAACCGTTCTTCTTACCGTTTTGGCGATTATAATATTTACTTTTTTATTCGGCAGGTTTTACTGTTCTTTAATTTGTCCGTTGGGAATATTGCAGAACTTTATAGGCTTTTTGTCGCTTAAGAAAAGTAAAAATTATAAAAATATGGCTAAAACAAGATACACCGTTGCCGCAATAGTATTCGGTGCTTTGTTTGCCGGTTGGGCTGTAGGATTGAAAATTTTGGACCCATATACGAATTTCGGTCTTATAGCTTCAAGTATTTTTACGCCTGTTTATAATTTGATAACAAAAAATATACATTACGAGTTTACTGTTGCAACTTTGGCAATATCTTTAATTCCGTTTGTAATTTTGATATTTTTAGTTATTTTCAAGAGAAGGTTTTTCTGCACGGCAATCTGTCCCGTAGGGACTTTGCTCGGATTGTTCGCCAAATACGGTGTTTTCGGGTTGAATATTTCCGATAAATGCATTACCTGCGGAGCCTGCTTTAGAAATTGCCCTGCGGGAAGCATAAATTTAAAAGATAAAAAAGTTGATAATGAACTCTGTATCAGATGTTTAAAATGTGTTTCCGTTTGTCCCAAGCAGGCAATAACTTACGGTGTTTATAAAAATAAAAAAAGTACCGAACCTTTCAGTCCGAGCAGAAGGAATTTTATTTTCGGTTCTGCTTTGGTGGTGGGGGGAATAGCCGTCGGCGTCGGAAGTGCAATTGCAAGAGGAAAGAAATTTCTTCGGGATACCGTTCGTGCTCTTCTTCCTCCCGGTGCAGGTAATTATAACAGATTTTCTTCAAAGTGTACAAACTGTCAATTATGTGTGTCTGTCTGCCCGAACAAGGTTATTCATCCGAGATATTTCGGTCATTCTAATATTTATATGGATTTTTCCGAATCTTACTGTAAGTATAACTGTAACAAATGCAGCACAGTTTGCCCTACCGGTGCAATAAAAAAGATGTCTTTGGAAGAAAAACAGAATTTAAGAATAGGTCTTGCAAAAATAGACAGGGATTTATGTATAGCTTGCGGAATATGTGCGTTTAAGTGTCCCGCTAAAGCATTAAGTATAGATGAAACTGCGGACGGTGAAAGAACATTGGTTTATAATGCTGCCGTTTGTATAGGGTGCGGTATGTGTCAGGTTTCTTGCCCGCATAAAGCGATAGAAATAGTAGGAATCATCGAACAGACAACTTTGTCATCTTGAGCGAAGCCGAAAGCTCTCGCCATGTCGTTGTCGTTCGCCGTTCATTATACATTGTACATTGTACATTATACATTGCCGTTCAGTCTGTCATTCTGAACGCAGTGAAGAATCCCGTCGTTGCCGTTGCAGTTGGTCGTTGAAACTATTCAACTTTTCAACTATTCAACTCTTCAACTGTCGTTGCCGTTCATTATACATTGTACATTGTACATTATACATTAAAGGAGGCTTTTCATGTCACTCGGTTTTACTGAAATTTTACTCATTATCATTGCAATCCTTTTGCTGTTCGGAGCAAAGAGAATCCCCGAACTTGTCAAAGCAATTGCAAGAGCTTCTTACGAGTACAAAAAAGCAAAAGAACTCATAAAGAAAGAATCGGAAGAAATTATCAATGCCGGCGAACAGAAAGCCGAAGCGGAAAACAAAGCTCAGGCTATTGATGTAAAAGCTGAAGAAAATCCGGAAACAAAATAATGCCGGAATCCGAACAGGAAAAATTAACTTACCATTTGGCTGAATTAAGGAAAACAATTTTAAGCATTATTATTTGCTTAATTATTTTGTTTCCCTTAGGGTATCTTGTTGCCCCTTATTGCATAGATTTTCTTATCAAGTGGAGCTTTTCGGGTAAAGAGCTTTCGCTTAATTTTTTTACACCTATGGAAGTGTTCCTCGTAAATTTAAAAACAGCTTTTGTAATTGCTTTTATATTCGGGTTCCCCTATATTATTTACAAAATATGGAAGTTTTTATTGCCCGCACTATACGATAAAGAAAAAAATTTTTTAAAGACGGCGGTGTTATGTTCCGGCTTTCTTTTTATTCTCGGTGCGGCAATATGTATCGGCTTTGTATTGCCTTTAATAATTAAATTTTCTATAAGTTTTATGACGGACAATATCAAGCCTATTCTCGGGATAAGCAATTTTATAGGGCTTGCGGGATGGTTAATTCTTGTTTTCGGATTGATGTTTCAGTTTCCTATAGCCATATATTTTTTGGTTAAATTCGGGATAGTTCCCGTCGAAACACTAAAAGAGAAGAGACCGTATGTGATTGTGATTTTACTTTTTATGGCGGCACTTGTTACTCCGCCGGACGTTGTATCTCAGTTATTATTATTCATTCCTACATATTTACTTTTTGAGGCAGGATTATTTTTTTCTTCGTTTAATAATTAATATTATTTTCTTTCAGTAACAATTTCAATCTCAAAATTTCTTTTTCCAATTCTAAAATCTTAATATCCTTTTTATCGACGGCATCATCATTATTTTTCGAACTGTCAACAAAATATTTCAAAGGTTTTCCCGTAGCGTCGGCAATTTTTTTCAAGCTTGTTATCGACGGTTGCCTATCTCCTTTTAACCACCTGCTGATAACGGATTCTCCCAATCCTATTTTTTTTGCAAAATTTTGTTGAGTCAATCCTGTTTCTCTTACGGCAAGTTTAATTTTTTCCGCGATATCATTTTTCATAAATTTCATCCCCCATAAAAACAACAATTATAAAAAAAATACTTGACATTTTTTAACCAAAATGTTAAAATAAGTAAAGCAGACGACGTGAAAGAAGAGGGGGAACCCTCTAAAAATATATAATATTTATTACATATATCTTATAAGCCGGGCAGGTTAAAACATAGCGTTAACCATAAAAGATAAAACAAAATCTCATCGTATTTATCTCTCGGCTATATTATAGCAAAAAATTTTATTAAATAAAAGAAAAATTTAAAAAAAGGAGAAAAATTCATGAAACACAAAACTAAAGGTTTCACCTTAGTAGAGTTAGTAATCACAATCGCCATCGTCATCATCCTGTCGGTAATTTCAGTTCCTATTTACAGAGGCTATGTTACAAGGGCACAAATATCTGAAGGCTATGCATTATTAGGCACAATACTATCGGCACAGAAGGCTTATTATTCTCAATACGGCAATTTCTTGAAGTACGCCCAAAGCAGTTCGGGAAGTAGTGGGGCTTGGACGACTAACGAAGAGGTGTTAGGGATTGACGCAAGAGGAAACAAATACTTCACTTGGTTTCATGTCAACGGCGACAACGACAGGGAAAAATATTGTTTTAATGCCGGGGCACCAAAACCAGAAGACTTACGAAGCAGTAATAATACTGCGTTGGTATTACAGTACAACATCACAAAAGGTGCTAAAATTGTTGATTATCCCGTAAATTATGATAGTTCTTGGGTATAGCCTGATGTTGGGAAATAGTTTTCTTGTCAACGGCAGCAGCGGCAACGACAGGGAAAAATATTATTTTGATGCCGCAGCACTAAAACCTGAAGACTTACAAAGCAGTAATAATACTGCGTTGGTATTACTGTACAACATAACAAAAGGTGGTAAATTTGTTGATTATCCCGTAAATTGGGATAGTTCTTGGAGATAGCCTGCTGGCGGATTATTGAAGTACGCCCAAAGCAGTTCGGGAAGTAGTGGGTATTGGACGAATAACGAAGAGGTGTTAGGGATTGACGCAAGAGGAAACAAATACTTCACTTGGTTT
>CALGGE010000107.1 GCA_937916125.1 uncultured Elusimicrobia bacterium
TAAAAGGTTTTACGTTGGTAGAACTTGTAATCACTATTGCCATCGTGATTATTCTATCGGTGATTTCTGTACCTATCTACAGAGGTTATGTCGATAAGGCAAAATGGGCGGAAGCTTATGCTTTAGCAGGGACAATACTTTCTGCACAGAAAGCATATTATAGTGAATATGGTCGTTTTTATGCCGTAGATTCTATTAAATACTATATAACAAGCTATGATCCTGTACTTGGAATTGATGCTCGAGGAAACAAATATTTCACATTATTTAATCCCCATGATAACATCAATCTGCCGGATCGTATTACAGGATATATACAAATACCGGAAGAGTTAAGAAGGAACAACAGAAATTTTCTGCAGTTGTTTTACATTGTGACAGTAGGGGGAATGAGATATAGCGAAGTCAATATATAACGAAGTCAATAAATTCTATATATAAAAATTGTTCGGGAGGAAACATAGCATCATTCCGATGCGGCAGAATTGCGACATAGCGGCAATTCTGCCTTTTTGTTTTTACAAAGACGTCTTAAAAATCACTTTTTTGATATCTTTTTTTATTCAATAAACCGGCAAACTTCGGGTTAATATATATAATTGAATATTTACTTGAAATTTATTATAATTACTTAAATTATATGGAGTTTAATTTGTAATGAATAACAAAAAATTATCAAAGATAAATAATGATATCGCATCCCAAGGTGAAATTTTAATATATACAACTGCCGACGGTAAGAATCAAATTCAAGTTCGTTTAACAGACGAGACGGTTTGGTTAACCCAACAACAGATGGTTGATCTATTTCAATCAAGTAAAGCTAATATAAGTGAACATATTTCTCATATATTTGAAGAAGGGGAATTGGATGAAAATTCAGTTGTTCGGATTTTCCGAACAACTGCCACTGATGGCAAAAATTATAATATAAAGCATTATAATCTTGATGTTATAATTTCTGTAGGATATAGAGTAAAATCTGTAAGAGGTACACAATTTCGTCAGTGGGCAACACAAAGATTAAAAGAATATTTAATTAAAGGATTTACTCTTGACGATGAAAGATTAAAAAATCTCGGTGGCGGAAGCTATTGGAAAGAGCTTCTTGACAGAATAAGAGATATTCGTTCTTCCGAAAAAGTGTTATATCGTCAAGTTCTTGATTTGTATGCTACAAGCATAGATTATAATTCTAAAAGTGAAGAGTCTATAGAATTTTTCAAAATAGTTCAAAATAAATTGCATTGCATTATTAAAATACAAAAAACAGAGGCATTTTTTGCCACCTCTGTTTTTTATTTTATATTATTTTCGTTCTATCGTTCCGTTGCAACCCTGCCGAATAAATAAATCCCTAAGGCTTGTTACAACATGCCATGTTCTCTCATATATTTTGTTCTTTTTGCGAAAAAAGCGTATTTACGCATTTTTCGCGAGAGATTGAAATTTTTATAATATAATTTTATATTGTCATATTGTTATTTTATATATTTTATTGACAATAAAATAACTTTTACCTTTACAAATTGATTGTTTTGTGCTATAATAGCGAAAAGTGCAGAAATACGCATTTTTCGCGAGAGGTTGAAAATAACATGGAATTTAGAAGAGAATTTTATATCAACAAATTAATAAATAAAAAAAATAACAGTATGATAAAAGTTATTACCGGTATTAGAAGATGCGGAAAATCTTATTTATTAAATATATTGTTTGTAAAATATTTAAAAAGTCAAGGTGTAGATGATTCTCATATCATAAAAATAGATTTTGATTCTCCAAGAAATGAAAAATACCACGAAGCTTTACCTCTTTTTGACTATTTAGAAAGTTTAATTAAAGATAATAAAACTTATTATTTCCTGCTTGATGAAATTCAATTAGTCAATAAATTCGAATCTGTTTTAAACGGTTTAATGAGAAAAGAAAATGCCGATATTTATGTAACCGGCAGCAATTCTAAATTTCTTTCAAGTGATATTATTACCGAATTTAGAGGTCGTGGAGATGAAATAAGAGTTTATCCTTTAAGTTTTGCGGAATTCCTTACGAGCTTTAACGGGGAAAAGGCGGAAGCATTAGCTGAATATATGGTATACGGCGGTATGCCTATGCTGCAAAATTATAAAACTGTTTCAGAAAAAAATAAATATCTTCAAACTTTATTTGATACGGTTTATTTAAAAGATATAAAAAAAAGATACAATATTAATGATGATGGTAATTTTGAAGATTTAATAAATATAATATCATCTTATGTAGGTTCTCTTACAAATCCTACAAAATTGGAAAATACCTTTAAGACAGTAAAAAATATTAGTTTTAATCATTCAAAGATAAAATTATATTTAGATTATTTAAAAGATGCTTTTTTGATAGATTCTGCTTACAGATATGATATTAAAGGTAAAAAATATATCGATACACCTTTAAAATATTATTTTACCGATATAGGTTTAAGAAATGCCAGATTAGGATTTCGTCAAACAGAGCCGGAACACATATTAGAGAATATTATTTTTAATGAATTAAAAATGAGAGGATACAATGTTGATGTCGGTATTGTGGAGATAAATGTCAAAGATAAAAACGGGAAAAGTCAGAGAAAACAGCTTGAAGTTGACTTTGTTATAAATGAAGGCAGCAGAAGATATTATATACAAACCGCATTGTCTATCCCTAATAAAGAAAAAATGGAGCAGGAGCAAAAATCTTTGGTTAATATTCCTGATTCTTTTAAAAAAATTATTGTTGTAAGAGATTATACTCAGTTGTGGCAAAATGAAGAGGGAATAAATATTGTAAGTATATATGATTTTCTTCTGAAAGATAATATTCTTAATTTATAATTTTGTCCGGTAGAAAGATGATGAATTACTAAACCCGAAAAGTTTGAGACTTTCAACGATATTTTGAGTTTCTTGAAATTATCAATTGTTCAATAGCTCAGTTTTCTTGTTTTCACAAACACGAAAACCGTTCGCTTGAAATTTTCACGGCACGGGATAATACTTGCTCCTTCCGTAAAACAAAAGTATTACACAATTCTATCCGAAAAAGATTCTTTTGAAAAAGCCCTTGAGTTTATCAACTCTGACGAAATTTTATCGACTTATTGTCTGACAAAATAAAAACTTTAAGTAATACTTTAAATTATAACCTTATATTATTAACTTAAAAAGACCAAGAAAAAATTTTTATCAATCAAAAATTTTTCTTGACTATTTTTACAAATTAGTATAAAATAGGATTGTGATACTAAAAAATTAAGGATTATAATACTATTTTTTAGGAGGCAAATATGTTTTTTAACAGACTTTTATCTAAAACATTAAAAGAAACAATATCACAAAGACCTTTAGTATATCTTAACGGAGCAAGACAAGCCGGGAAATCCACATTGGTACAGAATTTAGATTTACAAAAAGAAATAAACTATATAACATTAGATTCCCCTTTTATTTTATCTGCGGTAAAAACCGACGCAGAAAATTTTGTTGCGGAACTGCCAAAAGATAAAATAAATATCATAGATGAAGTTCAAATTGCCAAAGAACTTTTTCCCGTATTAAAAATAGAAATAGACCGGGCAAGACTGAAAAAACAAAATATAAATCAATTATATATTTTAACAGGTTCGGCAAATTTGATGGCATTGCCTACGCTCGCATCATATTTGGCCGGAAGAATGTCTATATTAACACTTTATCCGTTATCTTCAAGCGAATATACAAAAACATATTTCAATTTTATAGAAAAGTTATATTCTCAGAAATTGGAATATGGAACAATAACCAATAAAAACAATTTATTAGATATTATGAGAAATGCTACATTTCCTGAAATTGCCGTCAACAAAAAAATAAACAGAATAAAATGGCTTGAAGATTATTTAAACACTATTTTACAAAGAGATATCCGAAATATTGCAGATATAAAAAATCCGGAAAAAATAATTTCACTGCTTTCTTTTCTTGCAACAAGGGTTGGCGGGCTTGTAAATAACAGCTCTATTATGAAAGAAATAGGACTGGATAATAAAACCTACGATAAGTATAAAGCTTTGGCAATGAACACATTTTTAACATTTGAAATAAAAGCTTGGACACCGATTACAAAAATAAATAAAAAATTTACAAAATCATCCAAACTTTATTTTACGGATATCAATATGTTATGTTATATCTTAAGAGATAGTTTAGAAGATATTTATAAAAATAACAAAGTAATTTTTGGAAATATTTTTAAGAATTTTGTTGCAAATGAAATTATAAAAAATTCAGCTGATGGCGGTATAGATATTTCTTATTTTAAAACTGTTGATAATAAAGAAGTTGATTTTGTTTTAGAGAACAGAAAAGGTGAAATTTTGGCAATAGAAGTAAAATCCGCAAAGATTGTTAATGAAAGAGATGTAAAGGCATTAACAGAACTTCAAAAAATTACAAAAGATAAATTTAAAAAAGGTATAGTTTTTTATACAGGAAATGAAATAGTCCCTATAAAAAAAGATATTTGGGCAGTTCCGATAAGTTATATTTGGCAGTAGATTTATAAAAAGTTATTGCAATAAAAAGCAGAGGAAGCACTATATTCTTCCTCTGGTTTCAAGTTCGTTCAATTCTTTTCTGTTTGCAATCCATTTTAATTTTAAACCGTCTTTTTCTTCTTCTGTCAACGGTGTAGAATTGTCGTCAGTTTCAAAAATATTCATATTAATCCTCGTTCCAAATTTTTGAAATTTTTTTACTCATGATATCTTCAATGGTTTCTTCTAAAATTGCATTATGTTCAGCTAATTGATTTTCCAAACTCATATTCTTATTAACTTTTGTTACTATTTCCAAAGCTTTTTGTTTTGCTCTATTGTAAATAATATCATTAATATTTTCTCTGGGAACAAGAGCATATATAAAATCACAATTGAGTTCGTCTGCAATTTTTTCCATTGTTGATAATTTTAAATTTTTCTCATTTTTTTCCATAAAAATAAGTCTCGGCTGAGAAATTTTTAACTTTTTGGAAAACTGAACAGTAGTCATTCCCAAAAGTTCTCTGATGGTTTTTATCCAGCCTTGAAGAGGCTTTTCCATGATAACTTTTTTAAAATTATCAAATTTTTGCTGATAAGATTTAATAAATTGCTTTTTTATATTCATTTTATAACCTATATATTATAATTTTGTTGTAATATTATAACATATCTATTATAATTGTCAAGAGTTTTTATAATATATCAATTATAATTCTTAATTATTTTTATAACGAATAGGTTATAATTTAAAGTATTACTTGCTTCAGATAGATATTCTCCGGTATCAAGATGTAATGAAGTTTTGAGTTTTGGAGAAAAGTTTGTTAAATTTGAAAAATATATTAAACCATTAACTTAAAAGACCGAGCAAAGATTTTTTCTTTGCTCGGTCTTTCTCAAGAAACATTGCTATGAGATGTTTCAACAGCCTAAAAAGCATAAAAGAAGTATTTATAGTTTAATTTTGTTTATTCAATATTAATATTTCATTCCCACGCATGATCAACACCTGGTATTGGATAATCAGCAAATTTACTTCCCAAAGTCATATTATATTGTAATATAAATCCTTTTCTGTTATCATCTGCTCCAAATTCATTAGAATACCATGCAACGGTATGAAAATAATAATTAGCATTACCATGTATATCTGTACCGACTTGAAACCAAGAAAAATATTTATTACCTCTGGCATCAATTCCCAATGTAGGTTCATAGCTAGTCTCCCCAACACTGTCTGAATATCTTAAAAAATTTCCGTACTCACTATAATATGCTTTCTGTGCGGAAAGAACTGTTCCAAATAGAGCATAAACTTCCGACCATTTTGCCTTATCGACATACCCGCGATAGATAGGTACTGATATTACAGACAATATAATCACAATCGCAATCGTAATTACCAACTCCACCAATGTGAAAGCTGCACGACTGAGAGTTTTTTTATTAACTACAGATTCCCGACTACGACCTTCTGGAATGACAGATGAACGGGAACGACGAGATGCTTCGACAAGCTCAGCATGACAATTGTTATTTGTCA
>CALGGE010000108.1 GCA_937916125.1 uncultured Elusimicrobia bacterium
TCTTCCGATCTTGCTTACTTCCTGTCTGATTTTTTCCGGATTTGCGGTAGGCAAATCTATTTTATTTACCGCGACTATTATAGGTACGTTTGCCGCTTTTGCATGGTTTATGGCTTCTATGGTTTGAGGCATTATACCGTCGGCAGCAGACACAACAAGAATAACAATATCCGTAACCTGTGCACCTCTTGACCTCATTGCGGTAAAAGCTTCATGACCCGGTGTATCAAGAAACGTAATTTCTCCGGTGGATGTTTTAACTCTGTATGCACCTATATGCTGTGTAATTCCGCCTGCTTCTCCGGCAATAACATTACTGTGTCTTATAGCATCAAGAAGAGATGTTTTACCGTGGTCAACATGTCCCATAATCGTAACAATGGGAGAACGCGGTTTTAAGTTTTCGGCTTTTTCTTCGGGAGTTTTTTCAATATCTTCTTCCTCATATAACGAAACAAGCTTTGCATCAAACCCGAATTCGTTTGCCAATAAAATTGCCGTGTCCGTATCAAGCCTTTGGTTAATTGTGGCAAGACTGCCCATCGTCATTAACTTTCTTAAAACATCTCCGACTTTCAAATTCATTTTTTCGGCCAAATCTTTAACCGTAATAAGTTCGTTTATATTTATCGTCGGGAGCTTTGGTTTTTCGGGTTCTTTCGGTTCCGGTTTAGGCTGTTGCTGTTGAAAATTTTTCTGTACGGGTTGTGTTTGATGTGTTTCCCGAACCTGTTTCTGTTGCTGTTGTGGCGGAATATTGTGAGGTTGTTGTTGCGGTTTAGGCTGAACCTGAACCGGATGTTCACGTACAACCTGTTGCGATTGTTCCGAGACATTATTTGTCTGTCGTACCTGTTGCGGTTGTTCCGGAACAGGCTTCGTTTCAGCCGTATTTACAACATTCTGACTATCGACATTTACATTCTCTTCCTGTATCTTTTTTGTTTGTTTCGGTTTTGATACCGGTTTCTTCCTGGCCGTCGTTTTTACTGCAGTACCTGCAGTTTTTGCCTTTGCGGTTTTTGTTGCAGAAGAGGAAGTTTTTTTAGAAGGAGCTTTTGTTACCTTTTTATCGCCTGTTGCAACGGTTTTTGTCTTTTTTGCGACAGGTTTTGAACCTGCAACTTTAGGTGCAGATTTTTTAACTTTCTTTTCTTTATTTTCTTCCGTCGTTTTCTTTACGGTTATTTTCTTTGTTGTTGTATTTGTTGTCATATATTTCACTCCTTCTAAAAAATCGTTCTGCGATTTTTTAGCTTAGTTGAAAATGCTTCGCAAATTTTCAACTCTTCAAACTCTCAACCTTTCAACTTGTCCGTCTGCTCTTTCGTTATAATTATTCTGAAACTTCTTCAGACGATATTTCTTCAGCCTGTTCGGAAGTTTCTTCAGCAGTTTCTTCGGCAGTTTCTTCAGAAGATTCTTCTACTGTTTCCTCTGCAGGTGCATTAGCCAATGCCTTTTTAGCGGCTTCAATAATTTTTTCTGCAGTTTTATCACCTATTCCGGGAAGAGTCGTCAAATCTTCAACGCTTAGCCCGGCAAGTTTATTTATATCGACAAGACCTGCCTGAGAAAGCAAGTTCTTTACTTTATCACTGATACCTTCAAGCCTGTCCAAAATAACACTCTGTGCCGCTTCCGTATTTTCTTTTTCAAGTTTTTTCTGTTCTTCGGATTTTACATCAATATGCCAACCGGTAAGCCTTGCGGCAAGACGAACATTGTGTCCCGACTTACCTATTGCAAGGGATAAAACATCGTCGGAAACTATAACTTCAGCCTGTTTTTCTTCGGCATTTATTATCGTAACGCTTATCGGTTTTGCCGGTGAAATGGCCGCCGTAATATAACTTATGGGATCTTCGGAAAAAGGTACCAAGTCTATCTTTTCTCCTCTAAGCTCGTCGATTATAGGCTTAATTCTTGCACCTTTTACACCTACGCATGCACCTACTGGATCTACCTTGGGATTATGAGATACAACGGCAATTTTTGTTCTTAAACCCGGTTCTCTGACTATATTTACTATATCGACAACTTTTTCATAAATTTCGGGAACTTCAAGTTCGAACAAAACTTTTACCAAATCCGGATGAGTTCTGGAAAGGACAATATTAGGACCTCTTGTGTTTTTTTCCGCTTTAACGATTAAAGCTCTGATATGCTGACCGACGGAAAAAGTTTCCTTCGGCACCTGCTCGGAAACAGGGAGAATGGCTTCCGTTCTTCCCAAATCAACAATGATATTTCTGTTGGCAATTTTATAAATCGAACCGTTTATCATTTCCCCGATTTTGCTCTTCATTTCTTCGTACAGAGAATCTCTTTCGGATTCTTTAATTTTCTGAACGATAACCTGTTTGGCAGTTTGTGCCGCGATTCTGGCAAAATCGTCGGTATCAAGCTCTATTCTTACTTCGTCACCGACTTTTGCACCTTTAAGATATTTTTTTGCATCTTCTTTGCTGATTTCAAGCTGCTGATTTACTACATTATCAACAACTTTTTTTACGACGCATGCACTCATTGAACCGGTTTCGGTATCAACTTTTGCTTCAACGTTAACACTTTTACCGACATGCTTTTTGTATGCCGACACCAACGAGTTTTCTATAACCTTTAAAATTTCTTCCTTAGGAATTTTTTTCTCTTTCTGTATTGTTTCAAGAGCATTAATAAGTTCACTGGACATATTGTTTTTTACTCCTCCTTTTAATTTTCGGTAATTACCTGTGCCCGTAAAATATTTTTTATTTCTATTTCCGATATTCCGTTAGTTACGTCATCGACAACTATCTTATTATTTCCAACCGCTGCCAATGTACCTTTAAAATGTTTTTGATTTTTTATTGCAACAAGCGTTGTAACTTTAATATTAAAACCTTTAAACCTTAAAAAATCTTTTTCTTTTTTCAAAATTCTGTCTATACCGGGAGAAGATATCTCCAAAATATAGTGTTCCGTTATAGGATCGTTTTTATCGATTTCGGTTCCGAAAAGATGACTCATTTTTGTACACAAATCCAAATTTACTCCGTCGGGATGATCAATATAAATCCTTAAAATTTTCTGCCCGTTTTCGGAAACATATTCAATGTCAACTATATCAACATTTTCTTTTTCAGCCACGGGCAAAATAATTTTTTCTATCTGTTCCGGTATAGCCATATTATATTCCTCATAATCCGTTTTTATTAAAAAAAGGTGTCCGGACCGGACACCTTCAACGGATATATTATACAAAATTTAAATAGTAAAAAGCAAGTTTTTACTTTAATTCTTCAATTATCGCATAATATTTTTTTTATTTTTTCTTTCCTTTTTTGCTAAATATTTATTTTCCCCAATCAAAAACATCACATTGTCCGTATTCATTGCTGCCGCAAGCAACAACCGTTCCGTCTTTTTTTAAGCCTACTACATGATTATCCGAAACAGCAATATCTGAAATTTAAGTTTTAGATTGTATAACATATTTATAATTCAACTAATTAAGCAAAATATTTGACACATCACAAAACAAATAAGGCCGAGCAGGCTAAAAACATAGCGTTAGCTTGGGAATTCAAAGTCGTAACTAAAATATTTCTGTTTTTTTGTTATAAGATGTAGCTTAAATTATTCACATTATGCGGCACTCAGCATCGACTTAACTGCAAATATTGATATTTCTACATCCTTACCTAACGTTGCTTTCTGGCCGTAGCTATCCATCAACAATTCAGGTATTCCGTCAAAGTCTGCCGCCGCTATCGCCTCTTCGCTTATATCTATCCTCATATCATTATCTCTTAATACCTCTTCCATTGTTTCATTCAATTTCGCTATCTTGGCTTCCAAATATCTTTCCGCAGTTAAATCGTCCGACCCCTCTATCTTCGCAAGTAATTCTTCAACTTTCTCTCCCGTCAATACCCTCTGTGCCGTCATTATCAGTATCGCCTGCACTCTATCGCTGTTCCTGTCCGCATACAAACTGTCTTCATCCAAATTGCCTGTCTTTATCAATTGTTCAGATATTGAATTAAACAGAATTCCTCTTATAAAGCCCAACAACTCTTCATACTCGCCACTCCCGTTCTTGCTCTCCAAAAACTCTATATACGTTATGGCATCCGCACTTAATGAACCTCTTATTTTGTTTATTGCATTATTTAACTTATTCTTGTCTATATCCTTTGATGCGTCCGTTGAAACTATCTCTCCCAATACATCCAATACCCATTTGTCCGTTATATCTGCCTTATATTCAAATTTCTTTCCCTGCGTCTGTGCCGCATTTAATCCTTTTACAAATTTCGCTCTCGCAGTCTTCATCTGCCTTATTCTGTCTTTGTTCTTACTGATAAACTCTTTGCTGTCCTCATTTACTACTATACTGACTACCTCTCCGTCTCTTATCATTTTTTCAAACTTATCTTCCGTTATCGTGTCTTCCACCTCTTTCTTCCCTTTAACAAGCTCTCCCGTTTCACCGTCAACTATAGGCGTTATCCCGTATTGATCGAATATATCCGCTTTCATATCAAACAGTTCCTTATATACTTTCTCGCTCAATTTTACGGACACCATCTTGTTTATCCCGTCTTTATGTGCGTTTTTCTTATTCCGTATCTCTTTTAAGAATCTCTTCGCTTCTTCCGCCGTCTTTATGTCCGTCGCATCTATCTTCGCCCCGTCCAATGTTATTTCTCCTGCCTGTTGGAAACCGTTATAACTTATGATAAACTTATACCCATCCTGTCTTAACTGCTCTATGTTTTCCGCATTTGCCATGGCTTGTTCCTGTGTAATTACAAATGTTTTTGTATCTAATGCCTTTTCTTCTTCTCTGCATATCCTTGCTATTTTCCCCGGTCTCAAATCTTTTCTCTTTGTCAAATCATTTTTCAATTCTTTCCCCGGAACGGTTATCGAATCCGTAATCTTTATTTTTATTGCATTCAATGCATCTTCATCCGTTGAACGAACTATTTGCGTTACTCCGTTAAACCCTGTTATCCCTCTGCCGGAAGCTATTTCTTCCGCAAGCACTTGTATTAATTCTTCCAAATCCTGACCGTTTATTTCCATGTCGGCTT
Source organism: uncultured Elusimicrobia bacterium (assembly GCA_937916125.1). GTDB lineage: Bacteria > Elusimicrobiota > Endomicrobiia > Endomicrobiales > Endomicrobiaceae > Ruminimicrobiellum. The sequence continues at coordinate 5,085 of CALGGE010000108.1, forward strand.
TTAAACAGAATTTTATCTCGGTGCCGTCTTTGCTCATCTTTACTCTTATATCTTTTCTAGTACCTTTGTAATTCTCTATTATTTTTACTCCGCCAATCTCATTTGATAATGCAGCTCTCGCATACGCTGCCCTTATACCTTTCTGCTTTAACTCTCTTGCCTCTGCTTCGCTTCCTGCTATTACCAAACTCCCCTGAACACCATCTACGTTCGCTGTCTCTCTGTCCATACCCGTTCCAAGTTTTACCGCTCTTTCCTGAACCGAAGGAAATGACGGATTAAGCGAATCTTTTAACGGCTTAATAATATTTGCTGCTCTGTTAAAAAGATTATCAAAAAACTTCCGTAGTCCCTTAACGGGCATTAATCGTGTAATATTTTTATTCTGCTCTTCCTCCGATACAATATAACTGCCGGCTTCATCACCCGATAAATCTTCAAGCAAAGCTCTGTTTACCTCAACATCTTCTTCATTAAAATAAAATTTTATGAATGCCTTTATTGTATCTTCCTGAAATTCAAGTTTATTCCCTTTTGCGTTTTCTCTATCGGATATTTCTTTTACAAAATCATAAATTTTTTTGGTCCATTCTTCAGCAAAAATTTTATCCTGTTTAAACTTATTACCGAACTCTTCATCATTAAGTCCTGTCTCGTGTTCAATATAAAAAAAGATATCCCCTATCTTTGCTTTTAATATTGCTTTGAAACCTGATTCTCTTACACTTTTTCTTTTTTCTTCTCTAATTTTTGCAAATATAGCTTCTCTGTCTTTATCGGCATCTTTTTTGTACATAATCTTATCTATAAAATCCATCATTGCTAAAGTCATTTTTTGTTCCTCGTCGGCTTTATACTCTTCATCATTAAAAGAAGAAATTTCATATGTACCGGTACGAATATTTGATATATCCGTTAATAATTCCTGAATGATTTGTGCACCGAGAGGAGTGGATTTAATTTCATTTATTGTTTTGTTTGAATCATTTCGCAAAAGCCTTTCAATATCTAAGACAAAATTCTTAAATTGATACGGTCTTACTATGTATGAGGCTACAGCTTCAAAAATATCGACAACGGCAACTTTTTCAGATAAAATATCATTTCCCGGATGCACAAAACTATCGTCTTTAGTCAAACTTGCTGCAGTATAGTTTGCTTCATGATGATTTTCTGCCACCTGCACTATCCGCGGATATTTACTCAATACGCTTCCCATCAATATTCTTGCACCCATCCATACATGTCCGCGCATTATTAAAAACTCTTCATCAGTTAATTTGCCGACTTTATTTAATATAGCCTCATCGGGAACAAGATCTTTACCTATATCGTGCATAAGTGCGGCAATAAGCAAATCTTTTTTTTCACTCAAACTTAAAGGTTCAGCAAAATATTTATCCATCCTTATAGAATATTTCATTACTCTTTTGACATGTTCTCTTGTAGTTTCGTCATTATACAAACCTACCAAACTTTTGCAAAGAATATTTTCTACCAAATCCAGCAAAGAATCTTCCAATGCTCTTCTTTCTTCTTCCGGAACATTAGCAAGTCTTTCCGTAATTTTTTCCAAACGTTCAAATACATTACCGTATCTGTTTATTTTATCTATTTCTGTCATCAGATTTTCATCTGTCAATTCTTTATATTTTAAATGGCGTTCACCGTTTTCATCTTCTTGCCACATGCTTTCTATATTAGATATTAATCTGTTTTCCAAATCTGTTTTTTTATTAAATTGTTCCACATTTGTTATATCTTGAGCTTTCGCTTCATTTAATTCGGCCAGAAATTTTTTTTCAATTTCTGTAATACTATCTTCCAAATGTTTTTTATTTTCTTTAAAAAGTTCTTTAGCTTTTTCTTTAAGAGCCTGTTGCTGTCTTTCTTCTTCATTTGTTAAAACAGACAGACGCGATATTTTACCGTTGTCTATATCCGTTATCATATTTTTAATACTTTCTAATTCTCTTCCGATGTTTTCGGCTTCCTTGCCTAAAACATATCTGTCATAAAAATAGTGAAGGATATTTTGAGTTAATAAAACAGCCGGAATGATAAACGCTGCGGATATGGGATTGAATACCGACAATATTACAAAATTTATTCCAAGCCCAATACCGAATGCCTTTATTCTCCAAACAACGGCTCTTGCTCCTGCAATCTGTTCAGGCGTTCTGATATCATCGTGCTTTTCAACAAAATCTTTTTTCCAAAACGAGAAAGTTTCAATATTTACGCCTATTGCCGTCCCGAGACGAGTGTTTTTAAAATTTTCTCCGGCATTATTTTTGTACAATGCTTTAATTATTCTCGTATTACCGAGAGTATCCAAAACTCTTTTTGTTGAAGGAAGGAGCAACTCTGCGGAAGAATATCTCGTCTGATTAATAACTCCGTAACCGTTTGTAGAAACAGAATCTATTATTGCCAATGCTCTGCTATTTATAATTTCATAAAAAGAATTATTTTTGGTATGTGTATGACCGACAATTAATAATTTGTTCCCGACGAAATTCATAACATCCGCATCGCCATATCTCTGAGACGGGTCGGAAGCATTATATCTTCCCCACAACAACTGATTTTCCAATAAAGATAAGTCCACTGATCTGCTGTTTATACTTATTGCAGTTCTGCTTCTTAAATATTCTCTCCAATTTGAAAACTTTGCAGGTCCTGCATGTGTAATAATATAATTATTTGTTTCTGCGACAAGAGCCAAATTCTGTCTCATCGTGTTTTCATAAAAAGTACTTGCGTTATTACCGTATCTGCTGTTTAATGCATTATAAAATTCTATCCCCTGAAGACTGTTTCCTTTTGCAAACGCAATACCGATATCATGATTACCTGCAAGCAAATATACATTCTGCGGATATGCAATTTTTAAATTCATCAACAACTGTATTGTTGCTATCGACGAATTCATTTTTTCATTCTTTTCCTGTTCGGTAATATTCGGTCTGTGGTTTATGTAATCACTTGTTTCCCTGTGGATATAATCTCCTTCAAAAACAATTATCGCTCTCCCCGTTCTTAATTTTTCTTCATTTGCTTTTATCTTTTGTAATAATTTAGGAAAATTTGCATGAACATCTCCTACTACAATAATCTCTCCGTTATATCCCTGTAAATTTACATATAATCCTTCCTGTCTGCCGCCATAATTCGTCCTGCCCCAAGCTGTTGCCGTATTAAAATTATTAATCAACTCGGCAAAAGCATCACTTCGCAATAACAGTTGTCCGTATTGTCGCTCGGTAATTTCTCCGGCTTGAAAGTGAATATTTTGCATTCTCAAATCTCTTGTTACATTCTGAACGGTAGTCCCATACGAAGAATTATTTACTCCGAAAATATTGTTCATATAATTGATATAATTAAAAGCACTATTTCTTACACTCTCAAAACTGCCGTAAGGAGACTGTTGCCGTTGTTGACTTGCAGTTACAGGTTGAGTTTTTGCAGGCAATGTTGTCCGGATGACATTCCAAATAAAATGAGAATACCATTCCATAGCTATCAATGCCGGAATACCCAATATTGCCAAGAAAGGATTTATTGATATTGCCAAGCCTATTGACGTTATTAAGCCTGTACCTATACTCAATGCTCTTATCACCCATACAGCTATCTTCTGTCCCATCGTAGGATTATCGTGATCCTGTATAAAACTTTTCATTTTTCCTATAGGGAAAATTTTCCATAAACTGAATGTTTCAAGCACTACTCCCAAAAACAATCCGCCTACACTATTTTTATATTCATCGGGATTTGTATATCCCTTTTCATACCCAAGTCGTCTGAGATATTCAACCGTTTCTCTTGTTTGAAGAGCCGAAGACGTCGTTTGATATATTACACTGAAAGGTTTGGCGTCTCCGATAAAATCTGCAACCGTATTTAAAGCCTGTTTTAAGGGATTATCTTCTGAAAGCGTTCTTACTACTTTTTCCAGCTTCTCTTTATCCTCTAAAAGATTTTTTAATCTGTTCGTTTCTATTTTATCTACAATTTCCTGTGTTACATTCCCTTTTAACTCTTCCCCTATCTGTGTTCTTATCTTATCCAACATATTCGCTCTTACGTCTCCCGTTTCGTCACTCTCTAAAACTTTCGCTAAATTTATAGTTTTTCCGTCAACATTCTGTAATATTGAAGTTGCCGCACTTCCCTCTTCCATCGCCTTACTTATACGGTCCGCACCATATATCCCAGCAAGTTCTTCGTCACTTATTCCTGCCGCTTTCAATATCTTTATCTGGTCTGTTATCGATAACGATGTTACCAAACTTGCCAACGTCTGAAAACTTATTCTGCTCTGCTCTTTTACTATGTTGTGATATGTATCTTCGGCAAGCTTTACCCCGTCAGTTACATTCGGCGTTATTACTATATAGCTTACTCCGTGTTCCTTTAATATATCGGTTACCGTCTGCGAATGAAATCCTCCCGTTATCACTATATCTACCGTTTTTACTTCTTTCATATTCTCGATGATTTTACTTATTTCATTCTGATTATTTTTGTCATTTATTGTATATTCTGCATTATACATTGTACCTGTTTCCTGCTCCGCAGAAAAAAGGTTGTCGGTAAAATATATATTTCTGTCATCATTAATCTCATAAAAATTATCCACCTCTTTTATGTAATCTTCCAACAGCGATAACACTCTGTTATCAGCATATTTATTGTATATTTCTATATATTCTTTGATATTCTCTTTATAATACTTGTAATCTTGACTCGTTATCTTGGTCGTTATATAATCTCTTAAATATTTCTCAAAATTCAATAAAAATACTACTTCTCTCTGTGCCTTTGTCTCCGAAAACCTCGTGTTTATCTCGTGCCTTAATTTCTCTTCTTCTCCTACCAACTCTATCGGGTTTATCTTTTGGCTTAACTCTATATATCTGAAATATTTATCCAAATTCGGAAAGTTTACTCTTAAATCCAACTCATATAACCTTGCTATCTGTATTATATATGCATACAGGCTGTCCGTCCTTGTAAAATTATCCGTATGTTCCAACAATTTCTTATATGCGTTATACGGTAACTGACCTTTTAATACATACACCAAATTCTGCAACTCTTTTGTGATTTTGCTGTAATCCAACCCTTTCTGCAAATCCAACAACATTATATATGTTAATGTATTCTCATATTTGTTTAAGTCTATTCCCAACTTATCTATGTGTTTGGCAAGAAGCGTATAATACTTCTTGGAACTGATTTTGTTATCTTTGTAATCTTGCGATAACTTCTCTATTTTCTTCTGCCTTGTCCCGTAATATCTCTCTTTCAAATCTTTTGTGGAATCCGATATTGCTTTCAATATATCTTCTATCTTGTCTTGTTCTTCCAACAACTGTCCGAATCTTTTTAAATTATCCAAATACGGCTCTTTCTTTTCCAATCCCTCTATTATTTCCGTCTTATCGCTCTTTGCACTGTAATATTCCGCTCCCGTAAGTCTTCCCGTTTCAAGCATCATCTCAAGTATTTTGTTCTTATTTCTCTTGTTCGTCTTCTCTTCTATCCATTTCGTGCTAACCTGTCCGTATGCTCCTTCCAAAAATACTTTGTTTACTCCGTATTTCTTATCAAACAATTCTATTATATTACTGATATTCTTCTGTACTTTCGGATGGCTGTGCAAATCCTGTATGTTGATTAACACCCTATCGGTCGCTCCGTAATGTGCCGATGTTATCTGCCCGAAGCTGTATGGTAAGACAAAATTGGTAAAAATTTGTTTGTATTGTGCTGTTGCCTCTGCTGCAGATAACATCTGCGTAGCTGCAGGTCCTGCCACAAAAGAAATCAGAAAGCAGACAGTGACTGCTATGGCTATAAACTTATTATGTTTCTTCATCACTTCTACATCCCTTTTGTTTTATTTTTTAAGTTTTTTAGCTTTATTGAAAGTTAATTTTAAAAAAATTACAAATAAAAAAGCCCGTGTCTTTTACCTACAAGACACAGGCTTTCCTTACTCCATATACAAAAACATTGTCTTCCGAAGACCTGGGCAATACATTAAACAACATCTTCATTATCATTAAAAGAAATATCTCCACTCGAAGCGGTATCTTTAACGGATATTTTATTACCTTTACTAAATATTCTTTTAAATCTCTGTCTCTGCACAAAACAAAACCCGCCGTTAACATACTTATTACTACCGTTGCCGTTACTACATACTCATTAATCTTAAAATTATCTTTACTATCTTTACTTTGTGTACCGTCGGCTGAAGTTTTGTTTTGTGCTTTTCCCGACATCATTTTCCCTATTATATCTGACGGTACGCTGACCGTCGAATAGAATTGTTCTATTGCACTGCCGTCCGTAACTACACTCTTTGCATTGAAAAATCCCGTCAATGCAAAAATATTTATAGAAAAAAACAAGACTATAAAGTATGATAGAATTTTTAATATTTTTTCCATACACAAATTATAGCCTGCAAATGTAAAAATTTCAAGGACTTTATGAAAAATTTTCGTAAAAATATTTTTTTATTTTTTGAAATTTTCTTTATAAAAATTCAATTGTTCCTCTAAAAATTTGTTTCTTTCCTCAAGTATTTTTATTCTTTCTTCCAACAATTTTATTTTTTCTTTATATTTTAACACGTCGTCAAAATTCTTATTTTCATTTTCAAAATCTTGGCTAAAAATTTTTTGTATTTCTTTTTGAGATTTATTAAATATCTTAGATAATTTCTCCATGTTTTCCGGTGAAGGAATATTTTTCCCTTTCACCCAAGAATTTACAAGCTGAGGCGTAACGCCCATTTTTCTCGCAAATTTAGCCTGACTGCCTGACGAAAAACCTTTATTAAAATCAGTAATTAATTTTTCAAAATTTAAATTTTTCTGCACAATATCTCTCCTGTTTTAAAAACAATTAAAAATTTTCTCTTGACAAAAAGAGTTTTTTTAACTATAATTTTATAAAGCGATATCAAGTGATATAAATTTATAAAATTATTTTTTAACATTAAATGCCGAGCGAGCTGAACTCATAGCATTGGCTTGAAAAATCGAATTGCAGCGTAGCAACAATTGCGATCAAATGATAAAAGACGATATCTATTTGCTTATCTCTCGGCTTATTATAGCAAAAAACAGTTTAAAAGAAAAGGAGAAAAATAAAAATTTGCGAAACAAATTTGGTTGAATAGTTGAAAAGTTGAAGAGTTGAAAGGTTTTAACGACCAACGACAACCAACAACAACTGCAACTACGAGATGCTTCGACAAGCTCAGCATGACAGGACGACAGTTGAAGAGTTGAAAACGACAATGTACAATGTATGATGTACAATGTATAATGAACGGCAACGACAGTTGAAAAGTTGAAAGGTTGAATAGTTGAAAACGGCAA
>CALGGE010000109.1 GCA_937916125.1 uncultured Elusimicrobia bacterium
CCGTTCATTATACATTATACATTGTACATTGTACATTGCAGTTGTTGTTGCCGTTCTGTCTCATTCTTAAATTTTTTATTTACTGATTTTTGCTTTTATCAATTCAATTTCTTTTATAATTTTTTTTATATTTTCTCTTAACAAATCATTTTCTTTTTTTATAAAATCCATTATTTGTTTTGCGTTGTCAGAGTTGTCGCTTTGGTTTGAACTGAAAATAGCTTCAAGTTCTTCTTCGTTTTTTTTGAAAATTTTAGACATTTTTTCATAGTTTTCTTGAGAAGGAGTCTGTGTTCCGTTAAGCCATCTGCTTACGGCTACTTGAGAAATGTTTAACATTTTAGCTAACTGTTTTTGACTACCTTTTATCTTTCCGTTATTTATCTTTTTTAGTAATTCTTCCTGTTTTTTATTCATAACTTCACTCCGAAAAGTCTTGACTTAATTAGAAATTTAATATATAATTTAATTACCGTAAATTACGGTAATTAATGTTTTTTTCTTTAAAAAAATTATCAATAAAGTCGAGAGAGTCGTAACGTAGCAACGAACTCCGTATCAAGTTGTAGCATAGCAACATCTTGACGACAAGATGCAAGAACATAGGTAAGTGTTTTGTTTCTCGGCTTATTGTAGCAAATAAAAAAATAAAAGGAAAGTAAAAAAACAAAAAGGAGAATAAATTTATGAAAAAAAATTCAAAAGGTTTTACCTTAGTAGAGTTGGTAATCACAATTGCAATTGTGATTATCTTGTCGGTAGTATCAGTCCCGATTTACAGAGGTTATACAGATAAAGCAAAAATGGCAGAAGGATATTCCTTGTTAGGTTTAATTTTATCTGCCCAAAAATCTTATTTTAGTGAATACGGAAATTTTTTAAAAAGTGTTAACAGTTCTTCCGGTGCCGATAAATTTACTGCCAATGAAACAGTTTTAGGAATTGATGCGAGAGGAAATAAATATTTTACTTCATTTTTTGTAGGTTATAGCGGTATTGATCATTCTGTATATTTCCGTGCTGCAGTAATAAAACCTGAGAGCTTAAGAAGTAATGCGGATAACTCTTATTTAGTGCTAAGGTATTGGGTAACATCAGGTGCTACATATAATGAAGTTTGGTCTTAAACGTAAATTCGCGACAACGGCATTCGGAATAAGTGAAGTTTTTTGTTTAAGCAAACAGTTAACTGAGCGGAATAATATGGTAATTAAGAAGTATAACCAATAAGAAAAACTTTAAAGAAAAAAATCAGGCGGAATTGTTCCTTAGTCTGATTTTTTTTTAAATATTTTTTGACGGTTTGAAATTTTTTACAAATTCTTTACAAATATTTTGCAAAGTTTTAATTTTAGGAAAAATTCCATTGACAAATTTTTCTCTATAAGGTATAATACAAAGTATTAATAAAATTATAAAACCATAAGAGTGTTTAAAAGGAGCGAGAATGGCTTTGGATATATTCAGAAAAAAATACATCGGAGAGGTACTTCTAAACAAGAATTATATAACCAAAGAACAGTTGCAGGAAGCAATCAGGGAATCTGCAGGAAAAAAGCAAAAACTCGGCGAATATCTTATTTCAAAAAATTATATTACGGAGTCGGATTTTCTCGAGTGTCTCGGTATTTCTTTGGGGATTGAATATGTTAAGCTGGAAGATCTTGCTATCGAGGAAAAAGCATTTATTAATTTCGACGAGAAAAATGCAAGAAAATACAGTGCTATTCCCATAAATGTTACCGACGAGACCATGACAGTTGCCATGGACGACCCGACTAACGTCGTCTATAGAGATGAAATATCCAAAATTACCGGCAAGAAAATTTCCGTAGTTTTGTCTTCCAAAGCGGATATATTTTCCGCAATAGAAAAATATTATGTCAGAAGCTCTCTCGGCGAAGATGATGGCACCGAAAGCAGCGGAGACGAAATAAGAATTGAAGACGAATCAAATGCCATCGACGAAAATGATGTCAGTGATGCCGATGCCGCACCGGTCGTAAAATATGTTAATTCTATTTTCTTCGACGCTGTTGCTAAAAAAGCCAGTGATATTCATTTGGAACCTTTTGAAAAATCCATTTCTTTAAGAATGAGAATCGACGGTGAGTTGCGTGATATGCATGCTCCCGCAAAAAAATATTATCCGGCAATCGTATCCAGAATAAAAATTATGTCTTATCTCGATATTGCGGAGAGAAGACTTCCTCAAGACGGTAAATGCAGAATAAATGTTCTTAATCAGAGAATAGACGTGAGAGTTTCAATCATCCCTACAATTTGGGGTGAAAAAATAGTGCTGAGAATTTTAGCCAAGAGTTTGTTCGGGCTTGATATAAACAGAGTAGGCTTTTCCGACAGAGAGTTGAATTTCTTTAAAGAGTCCATCACGGCTCCTTACGGAATGATACTTGTTACCGGACCTACTTCCAGCGGTAAAACTACTACGCTTTATTCGGCACTTTCAACCATTAATCAGCCGGATATCAATATCGTTACCGTAGAAGATCCTGTCGAATACGAAATGAAAGGTATCAATCAGGTTAACGTCAGACCGAATATCGGTTTGGACTTTGCAATGGTGTTAAGAACGTTTATGAGACAAGACCCGGATGTAATTCTGGTCGGAGAAATCAGAGATTCCGAAACTGCCAAGATTGCAATTCAGGCAGCTCTTACGGGACATTTGGTTTTATCGACGCTTCATACCAATGATACCGTCAGTACCATCTCCAGAATGGTGTTTATGGGCGTTGAAGAATATTTGCTTGCAGATGCTTTAAACTTGGTAATCGCACAGAGACTTGTAAGGGTAATATGCCCTAACTGCAAGAAAGAATTGAAAGATGTTCCGGAAGACGTTTACAGAAAACTCGGTATTGATAAATCCGTTAAAATTTATGCGGGTGCCGGTTGCAGAAGTTGTGACGGGACGGGGTACAGAGGCAGAACCGCAATATTTGAAATGTTAAATGTTACTTCCGAATTGAAAGATGCAATATCCAGAGGTGCAGGTTATGCCGAACTGAGAAAAATCGCAAATGATCAAGGTTTGGTATCTTTGAGACAGGCAGCAATAAAAAAATTGGAAGAAGGTGTAACGACTATAGAAGAAGTATTGACAACAACAGTTATAGAAAAATAAATTTTGTCTTGAAGGAATAGAATAAATGCCTAAAATTCATTACAAAGCAAAAAATGCCAGAGGCAGACTTATCAATGCCTCTATCGAAGCTGCGAATGTGAACAGAGCTATGGAGATGTTGATTGCAAAAGGTTACACCGAAATAGAAATAAAGAAAAGTTTAATTGATTCCATTAAGAAGTTGGGCCTTACCAACAAAAAAGCAGAAACCGGCAAAGTTAAAATGAGTGATATTGCCGTGTTTGCCCGTCAGCTTGCCACGATGGTTAACGCAGGTGTAAATATTTTGGAAGCCGTACAAGACGTTGCCATGATGGTGCAGAACAAATATTTTTCCGGTATTCTTCAAAGAGTTGTAAAAGATATCAAAAACGGCTTGCCTTTGTCGCAGGCTCTTTCCAAACATAAACAAATATTTGATAACACTTTTGTATCGATGATTTCCGTAGGTGAAAGGTCCGGTCAATTGGGAGAAGTTCTTCTTGATTTAGCGGACTATATAGAAAATTCCGTTAAGTTGAGAAGAAAAATCAAATCGGCTGCGGCTTATCCTATGTTTGTCGGTTCATTTTTCTTATTAGTATTTTTAGGTATAGTTCTTTTCCTTATACCTAAATTCGAAGAGATGTTTGCATCTTTCGGTGCGGATCTTCCCGCCCTTACAAAAGCCGTAGTAAGCCTCAGTCATTTTATCTTGGACAGGGCGTTGTACATAATAATCTTTTTCCTGATAGTGTTTGTCATTTTTAAAATTTTAACAAAAACGCCGCATGGTCGTTTGGCGTGGCATAAGTTTTTTTTCAAAATTCCCATATTCGGACCTATATATACAAAAATGATTTTTGCCAGATATTTCCAAACGTTGTCAACGTTGGTTAAGAGCGGTGTTGATATTGTTGTTTCTATTCAGATATCGGCAAGTACGGTTACAAACACGTATATAAAGAAAATTCTTGAAGAGATAAGAAGTTCGGTTATTTCGGGACAGTCTTTTTCAGCAAATATGGAAAAGTATAACGTTTTTCCTCGTCTTGTTATCAGGATGACTGCCGTAGGTGAAAAAACAGGTCAGATGGACGAAATGTTTTTAAAAGTTACGGATTATTATAACGAAGAAGTTAATACTACCGTTGCAAGTTTAAGTTCCATTATCGAGCCTGTGTTGATTGTAGGTCTCGGTATAATGGTCGGTTTTATTGTTGTGGCTCTGTATTTGCCTATATTCAGTATGGCAGGTGCAATGGTCAACCAGCAGGTTTAAGACGGCAAAGTGTACAAATTTAATATATAGAAATAAAAAAATGATTACAAATAACAAAGCATTTACCTTAACGGAACTTATTGTTACAATAGCAGTTATGATTGTGCTTGTCGTAACATGGGCATTTTACGGCAGGGGACATGTTAAGTTTGCCATGATGAATGAGGGCAGACTTTTTGTTGATAAAATAGTTGCACAGGAAAAAAATTATTTAAGCGAAAATGGTGTTTATAGAACGGAAAACAATTACACGGTATTTTCGCCGTTGCTTTATATTGACACCAGAGAAAATAAATATTTTTCTTCGTTTAGAATTACTACTTCCGGAAATAATGTTACGATTTTTTTAAGATCTGTTAATGTTAACAATGCCGATGCCATAGTAGCTACTTATTTAGGTGCAAATGATACGGTTACTTTTACGGAAAATATAGACAGATTGCAGTAATAAAAATTTATGAAAAAAATAATAAAAAATTATTTCACTAAAAAAGGTTTATCTCTTGTAGAAGTGGTTATCTCCGTGGCATTGATAACGCTTATTATGTTATCTTCCATGGCATATTTTAATGCCGCTTGGGATGTACGTGCTAAGGCTGAAGAGTATAATGAAGTTCTTTATAATGTTGTGGCTAATTTGGAAAGTGCAAAATATAATATTAATGCCGGTGTTACTAATTTTTTCCCTACAACAGACAACAGAAATGTAACTTCGAGAGGAACAAATATTACTTATAGTATTTCTAAATCCGGAAATAAATTAACGTCTTCGGCTGTTTACAGAGGTAATAAAATAATTTTAGTTTCTCATGCTTGTACTAATTGGTAAAAATAGTTTTTTATGAAAATTTTTACAAATATTATCAGTTTTAATAAAAAAGCCTTTACTCTTGTAGAGTTTGCCGTTGCATTGGGTATATCTGCATTTCTTGTGGTTATTATATACACAATGTTATTAACCGCACAACAGTCGTTTGTTCAGTTATACAATGCGTCAAAAAGTGCGAATAATATAAGATATTTTGCCAATTCGTTAAGAGATTCTCTTTCTTATGCTTCGAGCAACAACGGGACGGTTTCAAATAATCCTCAATTATATGAAAGAACAAATAACGGGCCATTTTTAACTGCTATACACAGAATAGGTACGACAACCAAAACGGATACATATACCGCTACGGCAACTGTAGGTTCGGTTAGTATTATAAAAGACAGTACATATTCACAAAATATTAACAACTTAAGGAATGTTAACGCAGGCAGTATAACGGGCAGATTTTCTTTAACCAGGACTAACGGTACTGTATCAAACGTTGTTTTAAGTAATATAAGAAGAATTTATTATTCCGAAGATTCTTCGGGCGGTAGCGGATTTAAAAGAATTTTTATAGGTATTATATATGACGAAGTTTTAAATAACGGCAAAGCTGACGTTATTAGAACTAAGAGAAGAATTTTCTGTTTCACGACTAAGGGGTATTGATGTTTTTTAAGAAATTTTTAAATAATACTAAAGGCTCTATTCTTCCGGTAACCGTTACCGCTATGGTTGTAATAATGGTTGCCGGGTTGGCGTGCCTTAGAACTTTTTCTTATCAGAACAAACTGAATAATCTTGACAAAACTAAGATAAGGCTTCAATACGCTGCAGAAGGTGCGGTTGAAATATGCAGAAGCCAAATAGGCGGCGGTGATTTTTTGTCGCATAATGTAACTTCTTGGACTAATTATGATACCGGGTCTTATCCTACGATTCAGTATCTGGTTTCTTGTGCGGTAAACAGCACGGCTTATACTTCGTACGGATTTCCTGCAAATTCTTATACGACAAATTATGTTATAACGGGGCAGGCGAGAGCATCCGTAGTTTCCCCTGACGACGGAAAAACAAGAACTTTAAGTTGTGTTGTCAGGTATTTTTTTGCCGTTGACAGTAGCGGGGGCATACATTTTATAGGTTGGGCAAAAGATCCGATAACGATTGCATAACGGTAATTAATTTGTTTGAAATAAAAATAAATATAAATATAATTCGCCGGAGGGAAAAGTGATAGGAATAGATATCGGCACAAGTTTTATCAAAGTTTGTAAAATTATTGATGATGGCAGTAAGAAAAATGCGAATTCGGAACCCAGTGAAGATAAGAAGAGAGAGGTTTCTGTTTTTGCTGCAATGAAAAGTGTATCTGATATGGAAAGCGGAGAAAAATCCGAAGTTTTGGATTCTATGTTGCGTGAGTGCGGTATAGGTAAAGAGAATGCTTTTTTGGCTGTCGGCGGAAAAGATTTGATAGACAAAAATGTTTTTTTGACAAATGACGAAGAGTCTTCTCCTTCGGAAGAAGTGAAAAGTAACGTCGTTTCGGATTTTAACAATTCCATGAAAGATGAAGGCGAACCTATGTACACCGCTCATATGTTTATAAAGGGCGAAGACAAGAAAACGACAAATGTTATTTGTACCGCTGCACCTAAGCAGATAGTTGATTCCAAAATAGGTATCGCTACCGTCAGAAATATTTCCGTAAAGGGCGTTACCATAGAAACTTTAGCTTTGGCAAATGCTTTTGAAAAGTTTGGTCCGGAATACGGAACAAGAGAAAATATTGTTTTAATGAATATCGGCAGTGTTGATACAAATATTTTAGTGCTGAAATCGGGTAAACTTGTATTTTTTAAGGATATTGATTTCGGCGGACATATGATTACTAAGGATATAGCTTCAACATATACCATAAAAGAAATTTTGGCGGAAGAAATAAAAATATCGCCGACTCTGAAAGAAAAAATAGGTTTTTATATGCCTAATATTCTTAAGAGAACAACGTCTTCTTTAATAGAAAATATTTTTACTTCCATGGAATATTGTATAAATAAACAGTTTGTAGTATCCATAGACAGAATAGTTATTACCGGCGGCGGCTCACTGACGGAAGGTTTGGATTCGTTTATAGAAAAAACGATGGGTATTACGACTTCAAGATGGAATCCGTTGGAAGATTGCAATTTTGTAGGGTACTCAAATAAGGATTTAGGTTATTTCCTTCCCATATCTTTAGGCTTAGCACTTGAAAAGGAGACAAAATAATGTATAATATAAACTATGTTGAAAATTTAGTCAGCAAAGAAAAGTACAGCAGTATTATTTTAAAACTGTTGAAAGTTATCAACCTGCTTATACATATTGCGATAATTTTTATACTGGTCCTATCGTTTTTTTCCTACGAAGATTTGCTTGATTTCGGCGACAGAATAAACACCATAAAAGGTTCTGTTCTGCAGAAGAGAGGGAAATATAAAATTAATCAGATAGAAAAAGAATGGGATTATTATTATTACAGACTTACAGCAATTAAAGAACTTAACGATAAAGGTTCCAAATACAGCCATATATTTAAAGAGCTTGGACAGTATTTACCGACGGGAGATTTTATTCTTAATATCAGCAGCAACGACAAAGGTATAAATTTTGAGTTGTGTCCGGATACCGAAAGGTTGAGAGAGTTAAGCAGTTTTTATGATTATGCGGAAGTTTTGGATAATTATTTCGCCGAAAGTTCTTATTTGAATAAAGAGTTTACGGTTAAGAATACAAAAGAAGAAAGAATCGGCAGAAAAACGCTTAACATATTAAACGTAAAAATATAAAATTAAGGAATATAACATGAAATCAATTAATAAAGTTTTAAATTTCGGTTTAAATGTAATTCTTTCCTGTTTGATTTTGGCACTTGTATATTCGTTGGTGTACAACAAAATCGAACATAAATTGGGCGGACAGAACGACATCTATGAAGATTTTTATAAAGTTGACGAGAAACTGAATAAGTTTGATGAAACCAAAGCGAACATAGATGCACAAAAAAGTGCTGTTCTCGACGCCATTCGTACTTATCAGGATTATTTGTATTCCAACGAGCAGAATGCTTCAACTTATAGAGATAAAGTTGTTTCCGTCCTTAACAAAGTCGGAATATCCATAAAGGAAAAACAAAAGAACGGTTCTTTTTCCGGGAATGCTTTCCTTAAACAGAAAGGTGCGGTAATAACAATAGATATGACTGCGGACTATGAACGTTTATGCAGATTTTTGTTTGAAATAGAAAAATTTTCCGTCGTGCAGGAAATAAAAGTAGATTATAAAAATAATGTTTCTTTAAGATGTACGCCGGTAAAATATTCAAATAAGATAGATGATTATTTTAATGATAAAGTACAGAATAAAAATATTAAAAAAGATTCGCTTGAAGCGGTAAGCTATTATGAAGATGTTTTCAGAAAAACACAAAATTTAAAAAAACAAATCGGCAGTGTTCCGACGTGGGATGACTATAAACCTATCCCGAGTTCACCGTTCTATAAATATGAAATTCCTAAGGTTAATACAGGACCTAAAGTTTACAGCGGTGCAAGGCCGGATATTTCCATGGACGGTATAATGTACGATGTTTCCGACCCTATCGTTATTATAGGAGGTAAATTCTATCACCTCGGAGACAGTTATAAAGGTGCAAAGATTGTTAAAGTTAACCAAAGTTCCATGCAGGTTGAATACTACGGTAAAGTATATACATATAAAATGAAATATTAAAAGGGGAAAAAATGAAAAAAATTTTAGTGTTATGTTTAGTCTTAACGCTGGCTTTTGATGTGTCTTTCGGGTATGGCGTCAAAAAAACGGAAGAGCCGGAAAATTTAATTTCGGTTGATTTTCAGAACATGAATTTGTACACCGTGCTTAATGTATTAAGTATTAAGACCGGTATGAAGCTTGTAACAGACACAACGTTATATAAAAAAGAGATTATGTTATCGTTGAAAGATGTTACGCCGAAAGAAGCTTTGGGTGTTTTGATGGATACTTACGATTTGTATTATGTTCAGCAGGGAGATTCCGATATTTATGTTATTAAAAGTAAATCCGATCCGAGCCACATAACGGTATCAAAAGTTATTTTCTGTAATTATGCAAGTGCTTCCGAAGTTTCAGGTATTTTATCTACCAGATTGTCCAAAGGCGGTAAACTTGCGGTAGATGCAAGAACAAATTCCATTGTCGTTACCGATCTTGCTGACAGTATTGCAAAAATGGAAGATTTGTTGAAATCTCTTGATATTCCCACACAACAGGTTTTGTTGGAATCTAAAATTATTGAAGTTAATTTGGATAAAACACGTGATATAGGAACAAAATGGGAAAATATTTCTAAAAATAAAATGTTAAGCGGCACAAGTTCGCTTGCTTTCTTAAATCAGGATTACGATTTGGCTAACAGATTCGGGACGTTCGGTATCAAAATATCCGAAGGAGATTGGTCTGCAACCGGAGATTTTGCCATGGGTATCAGTAACACCGATGCAAAAGTGTTGTCAAACCCTAAGATACTTGTATTAAACAATCAGGAAGCTTCAATAGATATCGTTCAGGAAATCCCTTATATGGAAAGTCAAACTACCTCAACCGGCAGTGAAACTACAACAGCGACGACATCTTTCAAAGAAGCAGGTATTAAGTTGAGAGTTAAGCCTCAGATAAACAGAGACGGTTCGATAATATTAAACGTTTCTCCGGAACAGAGTTATCGTTCCGGTTCGGGCTTCAATAATACGCCTATCATAAATACCAGTAAATCTACCACAACTTTGATGTTGAGAAGCGGTGAAACCGCAGCTATCGGCGGCTTGATAAGAGAAGACGAAGATACCACGGTATATAAAGTTCCCGTAGTCGGAGATATTCCTATACTCGGTTATCTTTTTAAGAGAGAAACAAAGAATAAAAGAAGATCGGAACTTACGATATTTATAACTGCAAAGGTAGTAAGTTAGTAAAAAATATTTGAGGGTATAAATAATATGGAAAATTTAAAAGATATCTCTAATCAGAAACAGGAAAATACTCAAGAGCAGGAACAGATTGTTGAAGAAGAAAAGAAAATTCCCAGTATTTTGGTTATAGAGGATGAAGAAGTTGAAAGATACACCCTTAAAACCGCACTGGAGACGGAAGGTTTCTTTGTTGAAGCCGTAGAAAGAGGTGCTGAAGCCGAGGCTATGGCGAAAACGATTGCTTTTGATATTGCGGTTGTGGATTACAGGCTTCCTGATATGGACGGTGTTACCGTTACAAAGAGATTAAAGTCCATATCTTCGGATTTTACGCCTATATTCGTAACCGGTCATACATCGCTTGAAATTGCTTTAGAGGCAATGAGAATAGGTGCTTATGATTATATATCCAAACCGTTGGATATAGATAAACTTATAAAAATTATTTACAGAATTATAGACGAAAAGAAAGATCTTGCTAAGAGCAGAACGAAGTTAAATTCTCTTATTGAAAAGAGCGAAATAGAATTCAGCGACGAAGGAAAGTTAATGATTATTTCTTCTCCCGATGAAAATATTTTAAACAAAAGTACTTCTAAAGTTGATATGCTTAGAACGTTTAAAAGTTTTATTGTAGCAATAAAAAATTATTATTGGGGTATATAAAATGAAAAAACTTGCACTGTTGTTCACGTTGCTTTTCCTTGTTGCATCCGGTGCTTTTGCAATGTCTGTTGCGGGTACCGTCGATGAAGAAGATAATAGTGTTGCAAAAATTGAGGATACGACTAAGCCCGGTTATTATGACAAACAGTTAGTTTTGGCAAGAAAATATTATTTTAACGGTGATTTAACCAAAGCTGAAGATATTTGTGACAAGATTGTTGTTGCCGAACCCGAAAACGAAGCTGCCGCAGAACTTCAAAATAAGATAGTTTATTTGAAACAGAAAGAAGTTGTTTACAAAAAGAACTTGGTTGATACATACTATGTTGAGCTGAGAAAATCCGTTATGGAAGGTAACTGTTATGACGGGGTTATGTATTTGAAAAAAATAGGTGAATTGGAACAAGACGATAAAATGAATTATTTTACCAATGTTTTAACTATGGAAAAAGAAAATATCGTCGCAAGATTTAACAACAAAAAAGATAAAAATACTTTTCTTAAATCTTTGGATGCTTTTATTAACGAAGACTTTGTTAAGTCAACTAAACTTTTATATAAACTTCAGGAAAAGTATCCTCAGTTTTCGATATATTTGAGCATCAGCAGAGCCAAAGAATTTAATGAAGAAAATGATAACAGAATGAAATATTTGCATAAACAGACCGTTAAATGTTTGCAGAAAAATGAATTTGTTACCGCAAAAAATTACGCTCAACTGTTGTATATGATGGATTATAATAACATAACCGCAAAACTTTTGTTGGATCAGGTAGAGCTTGAAATAGAAGACTAATAATAAATTTAGTTATATAGTGTAATTTAAGTTACATCTATTCAATTGTCGTTCTGTCTGTCATGCCCGAGCGGCACGCGCAACAGCACTGTCGGGAATCCCGCCGTTGCCGTTGTAGTTGAAACTTTTCAACTGTTCAACTATTCAACCTTTCAACTCTTCAACCGTCGTTGCTGTTGCAAGTTTCTTCATTTTGGTGCTTTTAGCGAAAAGTTAGTTACTTTTGTGACTTACTTTTCGCTAAAAAGTGGGAATTATATATATACGGAAAAAATGAAGCAATGTAAATGAACTTTAACATAGATTCTGTATCTATCTGAGGTGCAGATGTACGGAATGGGTATAAAGGCAAAAATAACAGACAACAGCGAGATCCTTTACTTCGCTTATAATTACAGATACCGACAGGAAGAAAGCCGAGCAGAGATTTTTTCACTGCTCGGTTTGATTTGTTGTCATTACCATAAATATTGTTTTACCATAACTAAAAAAATTATTCTATTTCAACCCATTCACTTTTCTTACCGGAAGGCCAATCCATAAAAATCGCACCTTTTGTAATATTATATTGCAATCCAAGCCAAGTATCCCTATTTTTTCTTAGATCAGGCGGAACCAAAACGTAAGATTCAAAATATATTTTATTATTAGCATTGTTTATATCTCCGAAATCCATCCATGTAAAGTATTTATTTCCTCTTGCATCTATATCAAATACGGTTTCATAAGCAGTTTGACTATTGGGAGAAGAAGAGTCCTGATATCTTAAAAAATTTCCATACTGAGAATAATAAGCCTTTTGTGCAGATAATATCATTCCCAATAACGCATATCCTTCCGAAAATTTAGCATTAATTGTGTATCCTCTATAAATAGGAACTGATACTACCGACAGAATAATAACGATTGCAATCGTGATAACCAACTCTACTAACGTAAAACCTTTTAAATTTTTTTTCACAAATTTTCTCCTTTTATTTAAAATTTAAATTTGCTGTTAGCAAATTTTTTTGCTATAATAAGCCGAGAGCTAAACAGTTCGCTACAATGTTTTATCTTGTAATCAAGGTGATGCTATGTTGCAGCTTGATACAGAGACTGTTGCTATGTGACAGCTCGCTTGGCTTATTTTAAATTTTAAGATTTTGTTTGTATAACCAAAAAGTTGTATTTTGATTATAATAAGATTATAAAATAAAATCTTAAAAAAGTCAAGTTTTTTGTTTTATGATTATAAAAACGGAGACTTAAATGGAAAGTAATTTCTCTAAAAAATTAAAAAAAATAATGTTTGAAAAAGGATTTACTCAAAAAGATCTTGCAGAAAAATTAGGAGTATCACAGGCTTTTATCAGCAGCTGGCAGGTAGGGAAAAGGAACCCGAAATTGTCAAGTATGAAGAAAATTTCTAAAGCTTTAAATATACCTGTAGATTATTTTTTTGAAAGTTCCGATGAGACAAATGATAAGAAAAATATAAAAATTTTACAACTTGAAAAAGAAAATTTGGAATTGAAACTTAGAATCAGCGAATTGGAAAAAACACTTGCTGAACTGAAAAAAAGTTTTAAATAATTTCAATAAAATATATTTCAAAAACAAAGCGATTTTTTTAACTCTCGTTCCGTCTGTCATTCCCAAGCGGCACGCGCAACAGCACTGTCGGGAATCTCGTCGTTGCCGTTGCCGTTATAACAAAGTCAAAATTTTTATTTGACTTTATCATACTAAAAATGTAGAATATGCCCACTATGGCGAAAATAACAGTAAACACGGACAGATGTAAAGGTTGCGGACTATGTATAGAAGCGTGTCCGAGAAAATGTATTGATTTCTCGACGGAGCTGAATAAAATAGGATATTATTCGGCATACTTGAAAAACGAGAAAGATTGCATCGGATGCGGTTTTTGTTATCAGATGTGTCCCGATACTTGCATAGAAGTGTACAGGTAAAAAAATGGTAAAGAAATTAGTAAAAGGAAACATAGCTTTATGTGAAGGAGCCATTGCGGCGGGGCTTGACGCTTATTTCGGTTATCCTATTACACCGCAGAATGAAGTTCCGGCTTATATGTCAAGAAAGATGGTGGAACTTAAAAAAGTTTTTGTTCAGGCGGAATCCGAGCTTGCTGCCGCAAATATGGTACTTGGTGCATGTGCAACCGGTAAAAGAGCAATGACTTCGTCGTCATCTCCCGGAATATCCTTAAAACAGGAAGCCATTTCTTATATGGCAGGTATGGAAATCCCGGGTGTTATCGTTAACGTTCAAAGAGGCGGTCCCGGCTTGGGAAATATTTCCGGTTCTCAGGCAGACTATTTTCAGGCAGTTAAAGGTGGCGGACACGGAGATTATCATTTGATAGTTTACGCTCCGGCAAATGCACAGGAAATGTATGAACTTACTTACAACGCTTTTGATGTTGCACAGAAATACAGAAATCCCGTTATGCTTTTGTGTGACGGAATTATCGGGCAGATGATGGAACCTGTCGATTTTAACAAAGAACCGAAAACAAAATTTGAAGACAGAGACTGGATTCTCGACGGATGTAAAGGCAGAGAACCTCGCTCGGTAAAATCTCTTCTTATGGAAGACGGTGCTTTGGAAAAACATAACCTTGATTTACAGAAAAAATATAAACTGATAGAAGAAAACGAAGTTAAAGCCGAACTCTATCAGGTTGAAGATGCCGAAGTAATAATAGTAGCTTACGGAATATCTTCCAGAATTTCTAAAAATGCAATAAAACAGGCAAGAGAAAAGGGCATAAAGGCCGGTTTGATAAGACCTATTACTTTATGGCCGTTTCCGTCGAGGATTATTGCAAAATACGCAAAGCCGGGTGTAAAATTTCTCTCGGTGGAATTTTCTTTGGGACAGATGATAGAAGATTTAAAACTTGCAGTTAACGGCAAATGTCCCGTAGATTTCCTCGGAAGAGCCGGTGGCGGAATAGTTTCCGATAAGCAGATATTTGAGAAGTTGAAAAGCTGAGAACGGCAATGTACAATAACGACAGTTGAAGAGTTGAAAAGTTTCAACGACAAACGGCAACGGAAACGACGAGATGCTTCGACAAGCTCAGCATGACAGAACGACA
>CALGGE010000110.1 GCA_937916125.1 uncultured Elusimicrobia bacterium
ACGAGATCGTGATGTGACTGGAGTTCAGACGTGTGCTCTTCCGATCTGATTATTAAATGCATTTTATATAATATAATTATTATTTTTTATGAAAATAATTTAATTTGATTGTTATTATTATATAATAAAAAAATGAAAAAAGAAAATGAATCAGTTGTAATAGTTAAAGCTAAGTCATTTCATCCTAAAAATAAAATCAAAGATTCAGACAATCAAGACTCAAAAATTGTAGAAATAAAAGGGAATAATGAAAATGGAAATTATGGTAGAATATATGTAAAAGAAGGAGGAAAAAAAAATTTAGTTTATTCAGAATTTGATGTCCCAGAATCTTTGGATAAAAACAAATTAAGAGGAGAAGAAAATAATAATAAAATTCATTCAAGTGCGAGAAATATAAATAAAAATGATAAAACTTCATTAAATAAAAATAAAGGAAGAATTGAAGATAAAAAAATTGCTATGAAATTAAAGACAAAGTCAATTGAAAGGGGAGGTGACTATAATAATATTCAAGTAACTCATATAATAAATACAACTATGGATATTGATTTTCATATTATTGATCCTTTAGAAAAGGTTACTGAGGAAATAACTAGAAAATATAGGAAGATTATTAATAAGAGCAATAGAAATGGAAAAAATGGCAAAGTAAAAGTTACATGCTCTTGCTCTTGTGATAATATTAAAATTGAACCAAAGGTAAAAAAGGAAAAAATTGTTAAAACTCAAATTGTTTCTCATAGAGAAAATCCTCATTTAAAAAAAATAATTGTAAAAAATACTTTAAGAAAAATAGCACTTAAAGAAAACGGCTTGTCCGAAGCAGACAAATATTTTGAGGGACCTACGGCAATAGTTGTAGAAGCCGACGATCCTGTTTCTCCGGCAAAGATAGTTTCCGAATTTGCAAAGAAAAACGGTAAATTTGTTATAAAAGCAGGACTTCTCGACGGGAAAGTAATAGAGCTTGATAAAATCAATGCTTTGGCATCACTTCCTACGAAGGAAGTTCTTATTGCCAAGATGCTTGGCAGCTTGAATGCACCTGCATCCAACTTCGTTGGTGTACTTACGGCAGTTACAAGAAACTTTGTTTGCGTATTGAACGCAATTAAAGAACAGAAAGAAAAAGCAGCATAAAATTGCCGAAAGCGATTTTAATGTATAATGTACAATATACAATAAAATACAACGGCAAACAACTTAAAGATAATTTATAATTAAAAATCTAAAAAATGGTAGTTTTTCCGACATTATACATTATAAATTATACATTGTACATTAAGTTAGGTAGTAAGTAGAAAATTTTAGGTTAAGACCTATAAATAAAATAAAAATAAAAAACATAAATGGGGGAGTAGTAAAATGGCATTAACAAAAGATCAATTAATTGAAGAAATTTCTGCAATGAGCGTATTGGAAATGGCTGAATTGGTAAAAGCTTTGGAAGAAAAATTCGGCGTATCGGCAGCAGCTCCGGTAGCAGTAGCAGCAGCTCCTGCAGCAGGTGCGGCAGCAGCAGGTGCAGCAGAAGAAAAATCCGAATTTAACGTAGTTTTAACATCTGCAGGTGCTAATAAAATTGCTGTTATCAAGGTAGTTAGAGAAGTTACC
Organism: uncultured Elusimicrobia bacterium; assembly: GCA_937916125.1. Lineage (GTDB taxonomy): Bacteria > Elusimicrobiota > Endomicrobiia > Endomicrobiales > Endomicrobiaceae > Ruminimicrobiellum. The sequence continues at coordinate 1,618 of CALGGE010000110.1, forward strand.
GGCTTAGGCTTGAAAGAAGCTAAAGATTTGGTTGACGGTGCACCTAAAACTGTTAAAGAAAACGTAGCAAAAGCAGATGCAGAAGAAATGAAGAAGAAATTTACTGAAGCAGGTGCAACTGTAGAATTGAAGTAATTCTTATAAAAAACAGATATTACTTTGATGTTTTTAACTGAAACAAAATTTAAAAATTTTGTGAAAAACCAACATAAATACTTGACAAAAGATAATAATTAAGTATATAATATTTACTTAATTTTATCTTTTTGTCTAAGGTAAAAAATTTTTTATAATGGATCTATAACTAATGAAAAAAGTTAATTTCGGTAAAATTAAGTCACCTATTGATCCGCCTTTACTGCTTGGTATGCAGAAGAATTCGTTTGCGGATTTTTTGCAGGCGAATGTAGAACCTGAGAAGAGAAAAGCTCAGGGGCTTGAAGGTGCGTTTAAAGATGTATTCCCTATTAAGAATTCCGACGAGAGTTTGGAAGTTCAGTATATTTCATATTCGTTCGGTGCACCCAAATATTCGGTAGCCGAATGTATTGCCAGAGATGAGACTTATGCCGCTCCTTTAAAAATCAAATTAAGACTTGTTCAGAAAAAAGAAGACGGAAGAGAAAAAGAAATTTCCGAGCAGGAAGTATATTTCGGAGATATTCCGTTGATGACGGACACTGCCACATTTATTATTAACGGTGCAGAGAGAGTTGTCGTCAGTCAGATACATCGTTCTCCGGGAGTAATATTTGAAGAGGACGAAGAAAAGAAAGTTACTATTTTCGGTAAACCTTTATATTTTGCAAGAATTATTCCTTACAGAGGTGCGTGGGTAGAATTTGAGTTCGATCAGAACGGTATTCTGTATGTGAGAATAGACAGAAAGAGAAAAATTTTGGCAACCACCCTCTTAAGGGCTATCGGTTACGAAAATGACGGTGATATATTAAATCTTTTCAAAGAAACGAAAGAAGTTTCTTTAGAAAATGCTCCGACAACGCTTTCCAACGAGTGTGTTGCCGATGATATTTTTGATAAAGCAACGGGCGAAGTCCTTGTCGATGCTGGTAAAGAATTGACGGACTCCGTAGTTGAGAAACTTAAAAATAAAGGTATTAAAACCGTAACGGTGTTGAAAGACGCTACGATGGTTTTAACGTTGAGAAAAGATACCATTAAAACACAAAAAGAAGCCGTAAACCATATTTATAAAGTTCTTAAAACTCAGGAATTTATCGTGCAGGAAAGAGCACAGGGATTCTTGGACGAACTTTTGTTTAAATCCGTAAGAAGATATGATTTTACGACTATAGGAAGATATAAAATATTAAAAAAACTTGCTCCCATATATGATTATTACACCAGAATAACGGAAGATTATCCGAAAGAAATCAAGTTTAATATTCCCGGTGAAACAAAGAGAACTCTTGTAAGAGAAGATATAATAGCGACAATCAAATATCTTCTTATGATTTATAACGGAGAGACGGAATTTCGTGAAGGTAATAAAAAGATAAAGCTTGGTCTCGACGATATTGACCATTTAGGTAACAGAAGAGTTCGTTCCGTCGGTGAATTGCTTGAAAATCAGGTAAGAATAGGTCTTGTACAGATGGCAAGACTTGTTAAAGAATATATGAACAGCCAGGACAAAACGTCCATTACGCCTCGTTCACTTATGAACATTACTCCGTTTACGGCACAGATAAGAAAGTTCTTCGGAACTTCTCAGTTGTCGCAGTTTATGGATCAGATTAACCCTCTTTCCGAGCTTACTCATAAGAGAAGACTTTCCGCGTTAGGTCCCGGAGGTTTGAACAGAAAGAGAGCGGGCTTCGAAGTCAGAGATGTTCATTATACGCATTACGGTCGTGTATGTCCTATTGAAACTCCGGAAGGTCCGAACATCGGTTTGATAACTTCGTTATCGGCTTATGCGAGAGTTAACAAATACGGTTTAATTGAAACTCCTTATAAGAAAGTTGAAAACGGTAAAACAACCGACAAAATAGAATATATGACTGCAGATGAAGAAGATGATTTGTTTGTGGCTCAGGCGAATACTCCTATTGACGAAAAGGGTAATTTCCTTACGGATTTGGCTCAAGGCAGACATTTGAACGATTTCTTGTTCAAAACTCCAGAAAAAGTTGACTATATGGATATTTCTCCGATGCAGGTAGTTTCCGTATCTGCAGGTCTTATTCCTTTTTTGGAACACGATGATGCAAACAGAGCTTTGATGGGTTGTAACATGCAGAGACAGGGTGTGCCTTTGCTTGTCGCCGAACAGCCTTTGGTTTGTACAGGTATGGAAGATAAAGTTGCCAGAGATTCGGGCGTTTGCGTAGTGTCAAGAATCGACGGTGAAGTCGTTTCCGTATCTGCCGACGAAATAATTGTTTGGAACGAAAAAACAGGTGTGGAAGTACACACGTTAAATAAATATTTGAGATCTAATCAGGATACATGTATCAATCATATTCCTTCCGTAAAAGTTGGCGATAAGGTAAAAAAAGGTGATATTATTGCCGACGGACAGGCTACAAAGAACGGTCAATTGTCATTGGGACAGAACCTCTTGATAGCATTTATGCCTTGGGACGGATATAACTTCGAAGATGCTATTCTGTTATCCGAAAAGATGGTTCAGGACGACAGATTTACATCCATTCATATCAGAGAGTTGGAAACGGAAGCCAGAGAAACTAAAGGCAGACCGGAAGAAATAACGAAAGATATTCCGAACGTAGGTGCCGAAGATTTGTTAAACCTCGACGATAACGGTGTAATAAGAGTAGGTGCTACGGTACAGAGAGGCGATATTCTCGTCGGTAAAACTGCTCCCAAAGGTGAACAGCAGACAACTCCCGAAGAAAGACTTTTGAGAGTACTTTTCGGTAAAAAAGCCGAAGACGTACAGGATGTTTCTTTAAGAGTTGATCCGGGTACTGCAGGTAAAATACTCGGAGTAAGAACTTTCGTAAGAAGAGAAAAACTTACGGAAAAAGAAATAAAGAAGAGACAGGAAGAAATTTCTTCTACTTACAAGGCAGCCAAAGCAAAGCTTGAAAAAGAGAAAAAAGCTCTTCTTGAGACGATAAAAAATAAAGCCGAAGCTAAAAAGACCGAAGATTTATATGAAGTAAAACAGAATATACTTAAACAAAACTACGATAAGGAAAAAGAGTTGTTCAAGAAAGGCGACGATTTGCCTGTATCGGTTAATAAAATAGTTAAGGTATATATAGCGGCCAAGTTGAAAGTACAGGTAGGTGATAAACTTGCAGGAAGACACGGAAACAAAGGTATCGTTTCCAAAATTCTTCCCGTAGAAGATATGCCGAGGCTTCCGGACGGAACGCCTGTTGATTGCGTACTTTCTCCTCTTGCTATCCCGTCTCGTATGAATGTTGGACAGCTTTTGGAATCAATGCTCGGCTGGGCAGGTAAAGTATTAAATACACAGATGGTTACACCTGTTTTCGACGGTGCATCGGAAGAGCAGGTTAAAGAGCAAATAAGAAAAGCTAAAGATTTGCTTGTTTCCCAAAAAACCGAAGAGTTTAAACAGAGAGGGTTTAAAGGTAAAGAATTGGAAGATGCTATTGAAGATTACAAACTCCGTTATTTACCTACCGATGATTGCCAAATTACGTTGTATGACGGCAGAACCGGTGAACCTTTCATGGAAAAGATTACCATCGGTGTTATGTATATGTTAAAGCTTAACCATTTGGTTGAAGATAAAATGCATGCAAGATCCACAGGGCCTTATTCTCTTATTACCAGACAGCCTTTGGGCGGTAAAGCTCAGTTCGGAGGTCAGAGGTTCGGAGAAATGGAAGTGTGGGCAGTACAGGCTTACGGTGCATCGCATGTATTGCAGGAATTTTTAACCGTTAAATCCGATGATGTTGACGGAAGAGTAAAAATGTACGATTCCATTATCAAAGGCGAAGCAGTATCAGACCCGGGAATACCGGAATCGTTCAAAGTTTTGATAAACGAGCTGAGAGCCTTAGGCTTGAATGTAGCTTTATTAAAAGACAAAGATATTTCTTCACAGGAAACTTCGTCGGAAAAAGCAGAATAAAAGTAATAAACAATAAAATGGAAGGGCAACTATAAATGAAAAATTCAAAAAATTTAAAGAAAAAACCGCAGAATCTTAACTTTACCGATTTTGATGCAGTAAAGCTTACAGTTGCAAGCCCTGAAGATATCAGGTCTTGGTCCTACGGTGAGGTAAAAAAACCCGAAACCATAAACTACAGAACATTTAAGCCCGAGAGAGACGGCTTATTTTGCGATTGTATTTTCGGACCTACAAAAGACTGGGAATGTCATTGCGGAAAATATAAGTATGTAAAACACCAGGGAATAATATGCGATAGGTGCGGAGTTGAGGTTACCGAGTCAAAAGTAAGAAGAGAAAGATTCGGTCATATTGACTTGGCTGTTCCAGTAGCACATCCGTGGTTCTTAAAGAAACCGCCCTCAAAAATCGGTATTCTTTTAAATATGAAAATTTCCGATTTGGAAAAGGTTATTTATTACACGAAATATGTTGTAACGCATACATTGAAAGATGCTTCCGATATAGTTCCTTTCCTTCATAAAGGTTCGTTACTTAAAGAAGAAGAATTTAACTTGTTCCAGTACGGTATGAGAAGTGCCGTAGTTCGTGACGAGTTGAGAAATGTCTTTGACGGTATTGTTGCGGAAGATATTGAGTTTGACAACAGTGACGAAAAAGCATTGAAGAAAAAACTTGAAAAGATTGTTAAGACGATGGCAGACTACAGCGGCGAAAAGAAAGCCGATGTAGTAAAGAAACTTGCAGATAATATTACCAACGGTGTAAAATATTATAAATGCTATTTTAAGCCTCATAACGTATATTTCTACGACGTTGAGGGCAGCCAGAAATCCGAACTCAAGAAAATTCTTAACAATGCTTTCGGTAAAGATTCCGATGTTTCCGTAACGGATCCCGACAGAAAAATAAAAGTGGAATTTTTTGATATAGAAAAAGAAAATGTTTTTAATGAACTCAGAAAAAATCCCGAAAGTTTGAAAGCTTTTGAGGGAAAACTCAGAGTTGAAGTTTTCAGAATGGAACTTCCTATTTTGAGAACGTTCTCCAAGCCCGAAACTCCCATTCTTTTGGAAGAGTCCGACGTTAAGAAATTTAAAAGCGGTTTCGGCGAACATTTGAAAGTTGATATCGGAGCGTCTGCTGTCAGAAAGCTCCTTGAAGAAATTGACTTGGAAAAAGAACAGAAAGAAATTCAGGTTGAAATTTCAAAAATTTCTTCCGATATGGAAAGAGCAAGGCTTATCAGAAAGCTCAGAGTTGTTGAGGGGTTTAAAAATTCAAATACAAGACCCGAGTGGATGATACTTACGGTTCTTCCGGTAATTCCGCCCGATTTAAGACCTTTGGTTGCTTTGGAGGGGGGAAGGTTTGCCGCTTCGGATTTAAACGATTTATACAGAAGAATTATTAACAGAAACAACAGATTAAGACATATTGAACAGTTGAAAGCTCCTGCGGTTATGATAAATAACGAAAAAAGATTGTTGCAGGAAGCAGTAGATGCTTTAATTGATAACGATTCTTTATCCAGACCTGTAACTGGTGCGGGAAACAGAGTATTAAAATCTCTTTCCGACACACTGAAAGGTAAACAGGGAAGATTCAGACAGAATTTACTCGGAAAAAGAGTTGACTATTCCGGCAGAAGCGTTATTGTCGTAGGTCCTTCTTTGAAACTTAATCAGTGCGGTATTCCTAAAGAAATGGCACTTGAACTTTTCAAACCGTTCATTATCAGAGAGCTTATAAAGCAGGAAGGAACCACGCTTAAAGCCGCAAGAAGAATTTTGGAAAGAGGAGATGTCAGAGTTTGGGGTATTTTGGAAAAAGTTACCAAGAGTCATCCCGTACTTTTAAACAGAGCTCCTACGCTTCACAGATTGGGTATTCAGGCTTTTGAACCTATTCTTGTAGAAGGTAAATCAATACAGTTGCATCCTTTGACATGTACGGCTTTCAATGCCGACTTCGACGGTGATCAGATGGCTGTTCACGTACCTATCTCTATCGAAGCTCAGCTTGAAGCTAAAATGTTAATGATGACTACAAAAAATATTTTGTCTCCGTCATCAGGTAAACCTATTACAGTTCCGGGACAGGATATCGTTTTGGGAAGTTGTTTCATTACAAAGGAAAAGAAAGGTGTTCTCGGCGAGGGAAGTATATTCTCTTGTGTTGACGAGGTTATAAGTGCATATCAGCATAAGGAAGTAGATCTTCAGGCAAGGATAAAAGTTGCAGGTATCACAAACTTAAGAGATCCCAACCTTAAAGATAACGAACAGAGAGATATTTCCAAGTGGAAAAACGATGACAAGAAAGGCATAATTAATTATACTACGGTCGGAAGAGTTATATTTAACGAACATTTACCTAAAGGCGAAGGCAAGAAAGAGGGCGATGCCGGTTATTATGCTTTAGGTTATAAAAATAAAGCGTTGGGTAAGAAAGATTTGGTTTCCATTATTGACGAATGTTTTAACAAACTCGGTCAATACAAAACCGTTATTCTTCTCGACGAAATTAAAAATCTCGGTTATAAATATGCAACGCTTGCAGGTGTTTCCATTTCAATCGATGCCATGAAAGTTCCGCCCGAAAAGGACGGTATGGTTAGAGATGCAAAGAAACAAATTAAAGAAATAGAAAAACAGGCAAAACTCGGTTTGATTACCGAAAGCGAAAGATATAACAAGATTATCGATATCTGGACTAAAGTTACCGATAATGTTGCGGATATAATGTTTGACGAAATGAAAAAAGATGAAGGCGAAGTTTATAAGCCTAATACGAACAGATTCAATTCCGTTTATATGATGGCGGATTCCGGTGCAAGAGGTTCAAGACAGCAGGTAAGACAGCTGGCAGGTATGAGAGGTCTTATGGCAAAACCTCAGAAGAAACTTTCCGGAGGCGTAGGTGAAATTATCGAAACACCTATCATTGCAAACTTCAGAGAAGGTCTTTCCATATTGGAATACTTTATCTCCACTCACGGCGGAAGAAAAGGTCTTTCCGATACGGCTCTTAAAACTGCGGAAGCCGGATACCTCACAAGAAAACTTGTTGACGTGTCTCACGATGTAGTTGTTACCGAGCATGATTGTCATACACCTAACGGAGTATTTATCGGAGATTTGAAATCCGGCGAAGAAACGATTGAAAAAATAGATGAGAGAATTGTAGGAAGAGTTGCTCTCGATAACGTAGTCGGTATTATTCAGCATGGCGACGATATCAGAGAAGAGCTTATCGTAAAAAGAGGCGAACTCATTACTGCAGAGCAGGCTAAGAAGCTTATCGAAGCCGGTATCGATAAAATCGGTATCAGAAGCGTTTTAACATGCGAAGCGGAACACGGTGTTTGTGCAAAATGTTACGGTTTAAGCCCTGCAACCGGTAAGCTTGCCGAAGTCGGTGAGGCTGTCGGTGTAGTTGCAGCTCAGTCTATCGGTGAACCGGGTACTCAGCTTACGTTGAGAACGTTCCACATCGGTGGTGCGGCAAGTACGGTTACTCAGAAATCGGAAATCTATGCGGAAAAAGACGGTACTGTGGATTTCTATAATTTAAAAGCCATTAAAAACAGAGACGGCGATATATTGGTAGTTAACAGAAATACCGAACTTGTATTTACGGAAAATTCTCCCAGAAGAAGACAAGTTCATAAAATACCTTACGGTGCAATAATTAAGGTTAAAGACGGTCAGGAAATTACTTTGAAAGACGGTAAACACGTTTTGCTTGCAAAATGGGACCCGCATTCAAAGTCAATTATTTCCGAATATGAAGGTAAATTAAAGTACGTTGATATTAAAGACGGTGTTACTTTACAGAAAGAAAAATCTAAAATTACAGGTCAGATTGAACGTGTAATTATAGAAGACAGAACAAGAAAGAACAGACCTAAACTTGTTATCGAAAAAGACGGTAAATCGGTAGTTGAATATCCTTTGACCGTCGGTACGACGCTTGTTGCTCCTAACGGTTCGGCAGTTAAGGTCGGCGATATTTTGGCAAAAATGCCTCAGGAATCTGGTACAAAGGTTAAGGATATTACCGGAGGTCTTCCCAGAGTTGCAGAACTCTTTGAAGGAAGAAAACCGAAGAGCGTTGCGGTTGTTTCCGAAATCGACGGCGTTGTAAGACTCGGCGAAGCTACCAAGAAAGGTGCTTTGAAAGTTAAAGTTGTTGACCCCGATACGAAGATAGAGAAAGAATATGTTATTCCTCTCGGACGTCATTTGGTTGTTTATGAGGGGGATAAAGTTGAAGCGGGTGAGGCACTTTCGGACGGTGCGGTAAATCCTCACGATATTCTTAAAGTTAAAGGCCCTAAAGTAGTTCAGGAATATCTTGTTAATGAAATACAGCAGGTTTACAGACTTCAAGGTGTATCCATTAACGATAAACATATAGAAGTTGTTGTTCGTCAAATGTTGTCCAATGTCAGAATTACCGACGAGGGCGACAGCAAGTTCTTAAAAGGTGAAATTATTTCAAGGTTCAATTATGAAAATGAAAGAAAAGCCATAAAGAAAAAAGGTGGGAAAGTTCCCGTTGCGCAACCTGTTCTTTTAGGTATAACGAAAGCTGCACTTTCGTCAGATTCTTTCATATCTGCAGCAAGCTTCCAGGAAACGACAAGAGTTCTTACGGAAGCCGCAGTTTCAGGGCAGATAGACGTATTGAGAGGCTTGAAAGAAAATGTTGCTATAGGTCATTTGATACCGGCAGGTACGGGACTTAAAGCACCTGAAGAAGCAAAATAATTAAAAAAATAAAAATTAAATTTGAGGGAAGGATCCAATGCCAACAGTTAATCAGTTAATTTCAGGCGGAAGAAAACAAGTTATACAAAAGACTAAATCTCCTGCATTGAAAAGTTGTCCGCAAAGAAGAGGAGTTTGTACAAGAGTTTATACAACCACTCCTAAAAAACCTAATTCAGCTTTGAGAAAGGTTGCCAGAGTAAAACTTACTTCGGGATATGAAGTTACTTCGTACATTCCGGGCGTCGGTCACAATTTACAGGAACACTCTATCGTTCTTATCAGAGGCGGAAGAGTAAAAGATTTGCCGGGTGTAAGATATCATATTATCAGAGGAGCTTTGGATGCTACCGGAGTTGAAGGCAGAAATCAGTCAAGAAGTAAATACGGTGCAAAAAAAGCAAAAGCTAAAAAATAATTTGATAATAAAAGAGGATAATTAAATATGCCAAGAAAAGCATTAAAACCAAGAGAAAAAAGAGGTATGCCGAAAGGCGATTCAGTTTATAATTCCGTGTTGGTAGCAAGATTTATTAATAAACTTGACCACAGAGGGAAGAAAAGTTTAGCGGAAAGAATAATCTACAAAGCATTTGAAATAATGAAAGAAAAAACCGGCGAAGAACCGTTGGAAGTTTTCAACAGAGCTATTGAAAATGCCAGACCGTTGCTTGAAGTAAGACCCAGAAGAGTCGGCGGTGCTACATATCAGGTTCCTATGGAAGTTCCTATGGTAAGGTCCACCACTTTGGCTATGGACTGGATTATGGAATCTGCCAGATCCAAAACCGGTAAACCTATGTGCGAAAAGCTCGCTCAGGAATTTATGGAAGCTTCCAGAAAAGAAGGTTCCGTAATGAAGAAGAGAGAGGATACGCATAGGATGGCGGAGGCTAACAAAGCATTTGCCCATTACAAATGGTAAGCTTTATTTAAATTAAGCTACATTTATAGCGAAAAAACAGAAATATTTTAGTTACGACTTTGAATTCCCAAGCCTTATGTACCGTTTACACTTTTGTACACTGCGGCTTGGGAATTCTTTGTCTCACTAACAAATCTTTCTGTTTTTTCTCTGTCCTTACATTTTCTGATATTCTTAAATTATTTCTGTTTTCTGTGTCCTTACATTTGTTGGTAAATTTTCTTTTTGCCGTTGTCGTTAAAACTTTTCAACTATTCAACTGTTCAATTGCCGTTGTTGTACATTGTCGTTTTCAACTCTTCAACCGTCGTTCAGTCTGTCATTCCCGAGCGTTTCTGTCGGGAATCTCGCCGTTGCAGTTGTCGTTTCGTTTTGAACATATTTTCTTTTGCTCTTGCTGTTTTAACTTTTATAAATTTCTTTATTTGGCACTATATATTATTCCAAGCTATAGCTCAATTGTTTTTGTTCAAAAATTCTTGCACCGGATGTTATATCATAACTCATACGTATATACGACTTGTCGTTATCCATCAATTCATTAGGCTTTATTACATATGCATAAAATAAATGGTGCATTCCGGTCGTAGTATCATTACCATCTCCAATATTAAAACAAGTAAAATATTTATTACCTCTTGCATCAATATTAAAAACTTCTTCCTTACATGTAAATCTCTTTGTACCGGCACTACCTTTAGTTGAATGTAAAAAATTTCCGTATTCACTGTAATAATTTTTCTGTGCTGATAAAATAGTTCCTAAAAGAGCATATCCCTCCGCCATTTTTGCTTTTCTTGTGTATCCTTGATAAATAGGCACGCTTACCACCGACAGAATAATCACGATAGCAATCGTAATTACCAACTCCACTAATGTGAAACCTTTTAATTTTCTTTTCATAATTCTTCTCCTTTTGTTTTTTTATTATTTATTATAAATTGTAAATTGCCAAAAGCAATTTTTTATGCTATAATACAAGCCGAGTATGAATTTATTGCTATGTTTTTTATTTTTTTGTTTTTTTGTTCGGGAGACAGCTATGATGTATTCCGATATTTAAGCTAATGCTATGTATTTAGCTCGCTCGGCCTGAATTTAAAAATTTCAAATATTCGGTAGAGTAAAAACACAGTGTTTATTCTTTTGATATATATTTTACATCAAAAGAATAAAAAAGTCAATGTTTTTTTGGAGAAAAAAAATGGCAGAAAGTAAAATAGGTAAAAAAATAAAAGAACTGTTATATTTAAAAAGGATGTCGCAAAGTGATCTCGCAAGAAAAGCGGGAATAAATGTACAGGTTGTTTCAAATTGGATAACAGGATTTAGAAAGCCCAAATTGGAAAATTTACAAAAATTGGCAAAAGCTTTAGATACTACCGTTGAAGATTTGTTAACAGAGCCGAAGAAAAAATCCGTGCTTACGTCGCAGGAAATAATAGTAGAAAAAATGAAAATTTTAGAGAAGAAATTAGAAATAAAAGATGAAGAAATAAAAAATCTCAAAGAAAGAATTTCATTTCTTGAGGAAGAATTATCTTTTTATAAAAATAAAGAAAAGCTTGTAGCAACTTCTAAAAGAACAGGGCGGGATTAATCATACCTGCATTACGCCCCATACAAAAATGACTATAGCAACCTTTAGTAATCAAGGCTGTCCATATCCAAAAGAAAATCAAAAATATCCATTGTAATAATTCCGTTGTCATCACGTTTTCTTTTGATACTGTCTTTAACAATAATAATTTTCTTAAAAAAATCATTCACTTTCAATAAAGGTCTTTGTTCTTGATTTTTTTTGTCTTCAGTTGCCACAGTCAGAGCTGACTGAATATAAAATTTATTGTTACCTTTATTAGCAATAAAATCTATTTCAATTTGTTTTCTTTTGCCGTTTTTTTCTCTAATATCTATAACACCGACATCAACACTAAAGCCTCTTCTCCTAAGTTCAATATAAATAATATTTTCCATTATATGTGTTTCTTCATCTTGTCTGAAATTTAATAATGAATTTCTTATTCCGATATCGGTAAAATAGTATTTCATTGGTGTGTCGATGTATTTTTTTCCTTTAATATCAAATCTTGTAGATTTTTCTATCAAAAAGGCATTTTCAAGATAATCTAAATATGTACTAATAGTTTTATTTGATATATTTAAATTTAATTTGCTGTTAAATGTATCTGCAAGTTTTTTAGGGTTAGTTAATGAGCCTATAGCTGAAGATATAATATTTACCAAAGAATTTAAATTGTTTTTATCACGAATATTATTTCTTTCCACAATGTCGTTTAAATAAATATTTTGAGATTGAGTTTTTAAATAATCCATTTTTATTTCTTCACTTTTTTGTAAGGCAATTAGCGGAAGTCCACCGTATGTATAATAATCTTTCCATATAGAATTAATATCGGTATCATTTTTTTTGACGGAATAATACTCCGAAAAACTTAACGGATATATTCTTATTTCATCACCACGACCTCTAAATTCAGTAATAATATCTGAAGATAAAAATTTCGAATTACTTCCGGTAACATAGATATCTATATTTTGTATTCTTAATAAACCGTTTAATAAAAATTCAAATTTATCAACCAATTGAATTTCATCTAAAATAACATAATATATTTCATTATCAATAATTTTATCTTTTATAAATTTACTTAAAATTTTTGGGTTTAGTAATTCATCATCTTCTACATTATCTAATGCAACCGAAATTATATGATCTTTTCTTACTCCGTTTTCTAAAAGATACTTTACAAAAATTTCATTTAAAAGATAAGATTTCCCGCATCTTCTAATACCTGTAACTATTTTAATAAGTCCGTTACTCTGTCTATCTATCAATTTTTTTAGATAATAATCCCTGTTTATTATTATTTTTTTCATATTAACCCTTTTATTCTATACCTAAAAACTGCCATTTCAGGCACTTTTTAGGTGTAAATTTTTCTATAAACATAGATTCCCGCCTAACGGTAATATTGCCATTAAACTGCTTTTTAAAAAATAAATATCAATTTTGTGTCTATGGATGTAAAATTTCTTTTATATCTATGAGTTTAAGAAATTTGTTGTTATTCGCTTCGGAAATAAGTTTTTTATCAAAACCTTTTTTTGAAAATAAATAATAATAAAATTCGGAATTATTTTTCTCCGTTGATAATTTTATAAAAGTATCCAGATAACTTCCATAGTCAAAAGGTTTGTTTTTGAATTTACATTCGCCTACCAGATATTTGTCTGACTTTTCTGATATCGCAAGTAAATCTATTTCTGTTGCTTCTATTTTTGTCTCTTTACCTGTTCGGACAGTGGTTTTGCCCCACCAGCGTCCTATACGGTTGTAGCGGAAAGGAAGCATATTTTTTTTCTGTAATTTCCTTATATATTCACGACAAATATCTTCAAATGTATATGCGGCAAATTCGAAAAGTTTTGGTTTTATTATATATTTAAATATACCATCTGCATCACCGCTTTCAAGTTCTGAATAATTGGCAAAAATAAAAAAATACCAAAAACGGAAAAAATTATCGGCTAAATTATAAATTCCGCGATTAGTCTTTGCACGCTCTTTAATGCCATCACTAACGGAAAATTCACGTTTAACAATTCCTAATTCTATAAGATTTTTCAAATATACACTTGTTTTAGATGTTTCATTTATAAGAGATTTCATACTGATATCATTCAACTTGGTATTGCCAAGAGCTATTGCTTCAATAATAGAATTATAAATTTGAGGTTCTCTGAGTTCTTGTTTCAGCAAAAATTCTACTTCGCTGTATAAAAGACTTCCCTTTTTCAATATATTATTTTTGATATTAAAATCCAAAGAATTTTTACAATCAAATTGTGCTAAATAATGGGGAATTCCGCCCAGTATGGAATATGCAAGAATTTTATCCGTATCCGAATAATTGGGAAAAAATTGAATTGCATCATAAAAATCCATAGGTTCCATTTTATAAATTCCCGTAGCTCTGCCATAAAACGGATTTTTCTCTGCAAGAAATTCTTTTTCAATAAAGCTCATTGCACTTCCGCATAATATAATCATTATGTTTTTATTTTTAAAAAGTTCATCCCATAGTTTCTGTAAAATTGAAGGGATGCTTTTGTTATTTTTACACATATAGGGGAATTCATCAATAATAATTAATTTTTTATTATTTTCGTAAGGTATATCTAAAATACTTTTAAAGGCTGTTTCCCAATCAGTGAACTCTTTAATATATTTTGAAGCAGGTATATTTTCTTTCAATAATTTTTCCGAAAAACTGCGTAGCTGCATTTGGTCAGATACTTCTTTACAAAAATAGAAAATATGTTTTTTGTTTTTACAAAATTCTTTAAGTGTTTCTGTTTTTCCTACTCGTCTGCGACCATATAAAACAATAAGCTGACCGTCCTTTTTGCTGTATTTTTCTTCCAAAAATTGAAGTTCTTGTTTTCTTCCTATAAACATAATGTTATTTTCCTTTAAATATCTAATCACGATTTACTAAATCGTAATTTAGTATTATTATATATTGTTTTTCAAAAAAAATCAATAACTTTTTTCTAAATTCAAGAAATTTATTATTATTTTATAAAAGGCAGTTCGCAAAATTGCCATATATGGCAGTTTGGCGAACCGAGAATATCGTAATAATAATTTTTAATATTAGTCATCAAACAATACCTTTTATGTTTTAAAAAGAAAAAATTTTTTTGTTGATAAAAACTGTAATTTGTGGTATAATTAAAATTATAAACTTAATATTTTATGCTTTTGGAATCTCTACAACAGGTAGAGAACTCTTTTGTGTAAACAAAAGCGGCTATCAGTCCAAAAGCAGTCGTCTAAATTTGTTGTTAAGAATAAATCAAAAGCTATGTTGATTTATTTTTAATATTTTGTTTTTTCGCCTCTTATGAGGCGGAATGACGACTGCATGGGTAGTCTGATAGCCACCCTGCAGTCGTTTTTGTTTTGCTTACACAAAAACTCTCCTCTTATAGAAAATCCAAAAAAACCGTGTAGCGGTGTTTCCGGTGCAGTTTTCCTGTTCTCGCAAACAAAAAACTTCGCTAACACATCGCTACAATAAAAACAAAAGGAGAAATGCTATGAAAAACCTTGAAAAGCAACAAAAATGTACAATGAACGGCAACGCAGGATCTTTCGACTTCGCAAATGCTACCGCATTTGCTTCGCTCAAGATGACAAATAA
>CALGGE010000111.1 GCA_937916125.1 uncultured Elusimicrobia bacterium
GCCTCTAATGCTATAAACTTAGAATTTATTGACATCGGATAAAATTAAATAATAAATTTAAATTACTAAAATTTTTCTTACATCTTTAAGCTGCCGTTGCCGTTGAAACTATTCAACTTTTCAACTGTTATTCTGTCATGCTGAGCTTGTCGAAGCATCTCGTCGTTGTAGTTGTAGTTGCCGTTTGTCGTTGTTGTTGCAGTTGTCGTTCATTGTACATTGTACATCATACATTGTACATTTTTTGAAGTTCTTTTTCAATATCTCTCTTTTTCAAATCTTCTTTCTTATCGTAAGTTGTTTTACCTTTTGCAAGCCCGATAAGAGCTTTGATTTTACCGTATTTGGAAACATATATTTCCAAAGGGACAACGGTTAAACCTTTTTCTCTTGACTTGGAATAAATCTTTACAATTTCATTTTTATGCAGAAGAAGCTTTCTTAATCTTTTGGACTGATAATCCCGTATATGCGAAGATATCTGCACATAAGGTGCTATATAAACATTTTCAAGAAAAGCTTCGTTGTTGTTAAAACGTACCAAAGAATCAACAAGGCTCACATTGTGTGCTCTTAAAGATTTTACTTCGTATCCGGAAAGAACAATACCCGCCTCATATTCTTCAAGAATATGATAATTATGAAAAGCCTTGCGATTGGTTACCAATATATTTTTACTTTCGTTCTTTTTTCTCATAAAAATTATTACAACACCGTATTTTATCCGAGATATTCCCTTAACGACTTGCATCTGCTGGGATGTCTTAATTTTCTTATGGCTTTTGCTTCAATCTGTCTTACTCTTTCTCTGGTAACACCGAATTTTTTACCGACTTCTTCAAGCGTAGAAGGATAACCTATACCGATACCGTACCTTAATCTTATAATTTCCGCTTCTCTCTGAGTTAAACCGTTAAGAACTTTTTCCAGTTCTATCTGCAACCTGTATTGATTGGTTTTATTTATCGGATTAGGGCTGTTTTTATCTTCTATAAAATCTTCAAGTTTTGAATCTTCCTCTTCCCCTACCGGCGTTGCCAATGAAACAGGTTCCTGCATCATCTTTAATATTTTTCTTACCCTGTCGGTGGACATTCTTAACATTTTCGCATATTCCTGTATGGTAGGCTCTTTACCTTTTTCCTGCTGATATTTTTTCTTAATTTTGGTAAGTTTGGAAATAAGCTCTTTCATATGAACGGGAATTCTGATGGTTCTTGCCTGATCGGCAATAGCTCTGTTTATGGACTGTCTTATCCACCACGTTGCATAAGTAGAAAATTTAAAACCTCTCTTCCACTCGAATTTTTCAACAGCTTTCGATAAGCCCAAATTCCCTTCCTGTATTAAATCGGCAAGTTCCAAATTGCTGACACCGACATGCTTTTTGGCAATGGAAACAACAAGCCTGAAATTTGCTTCTATAAGTTTCATTTTATCTCTGTGAATAACCTCTTCAAGCTCTCTTATCTTTTTGTCGGTTTCAACCAAATCTTTGGGAGAGATGGAAAACCCCTCTTTAATTTGCATCTGTTTGGTAATAAGGTTCTGTATATATTCTATATTTTCCGCCATATTTACGGCAACAAAACCGCCCGACATTTTTTTAAATTGTGCGGCGGAAATCTTACCGGTAAAAAATTGTCTGTACAAAGCCTGCAATTTAGGAATAGGCATTCTGTACTTTCTTTCCATTCTGGCAAGTTCGGAATTTATTTCGTTCAATCTGTTTGCGGTAGTTTTTATTTTATTAATAAGTCTCTTAATTTTTTCCTGATTAAGATTAAGCCCTACGATAAGAGAAATTATTTCGGTTCTTATTTTATTTTTTTTCTCTTCGAGCTTTATTTTTTCTGAGCCGGAAATTTTCTTTCCCTGTTCCTGCTCTTCTATTTTATTAATACTTTTTTCAAGCTGAACAATTTTCTTGACGGTTTCTTTAACCTTCAACTTCATATTTTTTAATTGAGCGGAAGATTTTCTTCCTCTGGGCATAAGCTCCTTAGGCGTCATTTCTTCCTGTTCAATGAGAGTATCCCAATTTTTAATTTCTTTTATTATAAGAGGAGATTCCAAAACAATATGAGTAAGTTTTCTTTCGTTATCTTTTACATTTTTCGCAAGTTCAACCTCAACTTTTCTCTCCAAAAGAGGAACTTTTGCCATTTCGGTAAGATACATTCTGACGGGATTAATATCTTCGTCTTCACTGCTTCTTACGACGATATCGGCAGTTTCCGCAGATGCTGTTTTTTCGTCATTACTTGAAGTTGCTATATTGGAATTTTTATCAACTATTTTTATGCCGAGTTCCGCAAGCCTTATAAATAGATTATCTATCTTATCCGAAGACAAATCTCTCTCGGCAACTTTTTTATTTATTTCTTCATAGGTTAAATATCCGTGTTTTTTACCTATGGAAACCAACTCTTTAACAAATTCATTCTTTGCCATTAATTTTTCCCTGAGCCTTTTATCAGTGAAGTCAGCTGAAGATACCTTTTTATTTTTTCAGGCTCGTTTTTAATTTTACCTTCAGTCATGAGAAGCACTTCTTTTTCCAGAAGTTTTCTTTCTTTTTTTAATCTTTCCGTCTCGATATCTTTGCACAAAATATTAAATATTTCATACACTCTGACGGAATCTTCTTCCAAATTACTCTCTTTGGTATTTTTTACCCGTTCCGATACAATAGCCAATTTGGAAAACCACTCTTCCCGATTTTTATCTTTTATTTTAGACAGGATCTGTGCTATGGAAATATTTTCGTTTTCCGCAAGCATATTGTACACTTCAACACAATTTCTTTCAGTAAAGAAATCTTTTTTTAATTTTCTTACATATTCTCTGTTTTCGGGATCAAGCAAAAACTTTAAAAGTTTTTCTTCAAGAGAAGATTTGACTTTCAAATTATCCTTGTCGGAAACATCTTCCGCAGACACTTCCGACTTAAAAACGGTTTTCTTTTGAAATTCCTGCCAGAGAATATCTTCATCTATATTAAGTTGTTGTGCAACATAGTTAACGTAATCTCTTTGTACTATCAAATTTTTATTTTTTGCAATAAAATCCAAAAGTACGGAAACTATTCTCGCTTTATCCTGCGAGGTTCTAACCTGAGTTTTTTCCAAAATTCTGTCGGTGATAAATACTATGGGATTTTTTGCATTTTTATCTACGATTTTAAAGAATGCATCTTTACCGTTTGCCAACAAATATTCGTCGGGATCAACACCTTCCGGAAGAGAAGATGTCCTGACTGACACACCGGCTTCGGCACAAATTTCCAAAGCTCTCTGCGTGGCAGTACGACCGGCATCGTCGGGATCAAATAACAAAGTTACCTTTTCCGCATATCTGTTAATGAGTTTAGCCTGCTGTACGGTAAACGCCGTTCCCAAAGGAGCAACCGCTCCCGACACTCCGTACTGTTGAGACATAACGGCGTCCATATACCCCTCGACGACCGTTACGGATTTTTCTTTCCTCAGTTCCGGTAAAGTTTGATATAAACCGTATAAATTGGAAGATTTTGAATAAACTATCGTTTCCGGCGTATTCAAATATTTTGCTTTGCTGTCGGTAAGAGTTCTTCCGCCGAAAGCAACTACTCTTCCCTGAATATCAACTATAGGAAAAACAAGTCTTTCCGACATATATTCAAAAATATTACCGTAATCGTTTTTTGTAAAAAGTCCCGCTTTTGCAAGCATTTCGAAAGTATAACCTTTTTTCCCTGCCGCATCAAGGAGTTTATTTTTGGGAGCATAGCCTATCATAAACTTTCGTATTGTCTCGTCGGTCATACCTCTTTTTTTAGCATATTCACGTGCAGAAGCCGCTGATTTTAACTCCAAAAAACATCTGTTATAATATTTTGCCGTCATTTCAAGCAGTTCAAATATTTTTGTTTTTTCGGAAACGGTATATCTGTCTTTTTCCGAATAACTTTCGTTTATTTGAATACTGTATCTTTCCGCAAGTTTTCTGACGCTTTCCGGCCACGAAATATTTTCAATGAGCATTACAAACTTAAAGACATCCCCCGCAGCACCGCAACCGAAACATCTGAATATTCCTTTCTCGGGGCTGACCATAAACGAAGGAGTTTTCTCCGTATGAAAGGGACAACAACACTTAAAGTTTCTTCCGGCTTTTTTTAAGTCGGGAACATAATCGCTTATAATAGAAACTATATCGGCAGCAGCCCTTACCTGTTCTATTGCCTGTTCGGGGATAGCCATTGTTTTATTATCTTCTGAATCTTCTAAAACCTGAAGCTTCTATAAATTCAAGCTGACCATATTTCTTTTCAAGTCCGTCCAACATTAAGTTTACACCGAGATTGTCCGACGAAATATGACCTGCTATTATTACGTTTATTTTATATTTTTCAACTTCTTTATAATGTCTTTCACTCATATGCATACCGATAATAGTACCTACGCCTGCCGCGGCAAGTTTTTCAATTATTGCCACAGGTCCTTCCGTTCCGCCGGTCATATCTACAAAAATTTTACCGCATTTTGATTTTTCGCAGCCGTTAAGAATAAAAGGTCCGTTGCCGAATGTTTTTGCATATTGATATTCCGGCATATCGTCTAAAAATTTTATTATATCTTTCAAATATCTCGGTTTTGCGGCTTCGATATTTTTTTGTAAAAATGTTGCAACATGATTATCCGCAACAGTGTGTGCCGTCATAAGAGGGATATTTAAAAGTCTTGCGGCATCATAAACTCTTTGATGGTTGGAACCGGCAACGCTTCTGCCGACTTCATCCATTCTCGAGTCGATATATTTTTCCGAAATATTTATCGGCACGCCCTGTCCTTCAATAATTTCAGCCTGCATACCTATAACCTGATGAAAAGTCGAATAGGCTTTCCCCTCAGGGTGGTGAGCCAATACCATATCGATTTTTTTGCCGTTAAGCCTTAACTGATTGGCAAGTAAAAGTTCCGGTGTTTCAATATCTATACCGACCATAACGGTTTTTATTTCTTCTTCACCGGTTCCGAAAATAATTCTGGAATCCTGATAAGGATTGGTTAACGTATCGGTATCGAAATATTTCTTTTTATCATCGGAAAGCTCGTCGTAATTCTGTTTAGTTTCTTTCAGTATCTGTTCGACTTCTTTGTTGCCTCTGGGATCATTTTCTATTCCTGCCTGAACAAAAAAAGCATGCATCTGTTTTAAATTCATATTACCGCCTCTCATAATACAAAATGCAACAAAGGGGAGACATTCTAAACTTACGAATATTCCCCCTTTATCTGTAAATTTTCAAAGATTTTATTACTATCTTGACCAATTATCCTTCATTTGTTTTCTGCGAATTTTTCTTTTAGCTTCGGCAAGTTTTTCTTTCTTTATGACACTGGGAGACTTATAAAATTCTCTCTTCTTTATCTCCTGCATTATGCCGTTTCTTTCGCATTCTCTTTTGAATCTTCTGATAGCATCTTCGATAGATTCGCCGTCTCTGACCTTAACGCTGACCATTAATCTTTACACCACCTTTTTTTACAAATTATAAATTAAAAATTATAAAAAAGTTCATATTATTTGCTGCCAACTGCCAATTGATGATTATCTCTAACCCGGAGGCCAACCGAATGTTCTGCCGCCGAGCAAATGATAATGTAAATGTGCAACAGTTTGTCCTCCGTCTATACCGCAGTTATTTACTACACGGTATCCGTCGGGAAGATTATTATCTTTTGCCAGTTTGCCGGCAACCCACTGGATATGTCCCAACAAGGAAACATCTTCCTGATTTATATCATCAAGACTTTTAATATGTTTCTTCGGAATTATCAAAACATGAACAGGAGCTTGAGGATTCAAATCTCCGAAAGCCAAAACTTTGTCATCTTCATATACTTTCTTGGACGGAATCTCTCCGGAAACTATTTTACAAAAAATACATTCTGCCATAAATAACACCCGCCATTACAATTAAATATCAGTAATTATATATTTTTTTGATAAAAAATGCAAGAAAAATGTTTAGGTCAAAATAGATTTTGCCGTTTTTTTGACAGTCTCTTGTTAATCCGCTAACACGTAAGTTAACGAAGAAAGTTTTTATTTTAAAAATTACAAAGAAAATTTGTAAAACAAACACATTTACCATAAAGTGCTTGCTCTTGTATATTTGAAAAACGGCAGAAGATAATTAGCGAGCCTTTTGGATAATTTCGTCTATGTCGGCAATGATATATTGATTTCCTGTTGTGTGAAGTGCTTCAAAGAATTTTATGATATAATTTAAAAGGTCATATTTTTTGAACAGTTCTATAACCTCTTTTCCCGTCAGAAATTTAGCGTTTTTATATAACTCTATACAATATATTAAAAACTTTGTTTCCTTGCTCATATTACATCTCCTCAGGAAAAGAAATTTTGCCCGTTTTTTGCTCCTCATCATAAAGGACATATAATGCCTTAGGACTTAAATGCCACAATTTTAAATCTTCTATTTCTAAATTTTTATACAATTCGGAAGAGTAAAGTTTTTCAACAGCTTCCCGCTCGGTAATATTCTCATTATTGACTATTTCCATAACTAACCGTTGAACTATTAAAGTTAAAACAACTTCAAATTTTTGTTTTTCCATTCTGTTCCTTTTCTATTTTACGGTAAAGAATTCTTTAAATATAATTTTTGAAAGTGCCGTATCATTTTTAAAAACATATTGATTGTATAATTTCTTTACTTTTAAAACATCAATTGCCTGCTGTTTTGTATAAATTCCCGTCAAATATAACGTAAAAGTCTGATAAACATCATCATTTGCAACAGGACCTGTTATCAAATCATAATTATCGGGGAAAACTTTTCCGTTCCTATTATCGGATACAAAATCCAGCCATTTTTCATTTGCAATATCAAATTTCAACACAGATAAATCTTTGATATTTTTTTCATCAAATTCATACACATTAACAACAGCAGGACCTTCTTTCCTTCGAGAAGAAACTTTCTGTGCAAAGTTTTCGGCCTGTTCATAATTTGATGTTGTATAAAATCCTTCGCCAAAATCCAAAAAACGATTAGATTTTATTATTTTGGGTTCTTTAACCAATGTATTACTTCCGTGATACAATAACAAGTTTTGCCCCTTTTAAAAAAAGAAATCTTTAACAGATATATTGTACAAAATTATAAAAAAATTATAAAGAAGAAAAAACTGCCGAATCCCCTTTAAACATCATGCAATGGCATTGGTATTTTAAGGATTTATCTTTTATTGCGTTTAAGCTACCGGTATTTTTTTCCGTAACCGCCTTCGACACAGATTTTGGTAAGATTATATTTGTCAGATATTTGAGAAATTATTTTTGATATATTTTTTTGAGTTTGAGGATGGCAATGTACAATGAACGGCAACGGAAACGACGAGATGCTTCGACAAGCTCAGTATGACAGAACGACAGTTGAAAAGTTGAAGAGTTGAAGAGTTTTAACGACAATAACAACTGCAATGTACAATGTACAATGTATGATGTACAATGAACGGCAACTGCAACGACAACGACAAACGGCAATAGACGACAAAAAATAAAAAAAAGAATGAAACTTAACCAATAAATGTAAGGACACAGAAAAAACGGCTAAGTTTAAACTTAACCAATAAATGTAAGGATACAGAAAAATAAAATTAATTTAAGAATATCAATAAATGTAAGGACTAAAAAAAACAGAAAGATTTGTTAGTGAGACGAAGAATTCCCAAGCCGCAGTGTACGTAAGTGTACACGGTACATAAGGCTTGGGAATTCAAAGTTGCAACTAAAATATTTCTGTTTTTTTGTTAGAGAATGTAGCTTAAATTCTCTTAATATTGTAGTCCAAAATTTGCTGTTTTTTCGTTATAATATGTAGCTTTATTATTACTTATTTTTTTCCTTAAAAAGTTCGGCAATGCCGGCTAAAGACGCCGTCACTCCCGAAGTCTCAAGCGGTAAGAAAACTTTCGATGCTTTACCGTCAGCAATCTTGCTTAATGCTTCCATATATTTTATTGCGATAAGGTCGTTTGTAGGTCTGCCTTGATGAATAGCATTATAAACCGTATCAATCTCATATTTTTGGGCGTCGGCAACTCTCTTGATAGCTTCAGCCTGACCTTCCGCTTCCAAAATAGATTTCTGTTTTTTTGCTTCCGACTCCAAAATAACAGCCTGCTTTTCTCCCTCAGCTTTAAGTATTGCAGATTGTCTGAAACCTTCAGCTTCCAAGATATTTGCTCTTTTTTCTCTTTCGGCTTTCATCTGTTTTGACATGGATTCGGTAATATCTTTGGGGGGATCAATTTTTTGAATTTCAACTCTGGTAATTTTCACACCCCATTTATCCGTAGCTTCGTCCATAACTGCCCTTAACTGATTATTAATTTTTTCTCTTGAAGTAAGTGTAGCGTCAAGTTCCATATCACCGATAACATTTCTTAAGTTGGTTTGTGCAAGTTTAAGTGCTGCAAGAGCAAAATTTGCAACATTGTAAACAACTTTTACCGGATCGGTAATTTGAAAATAAATAATAGCATCTACGGTAACGGTAACATTATCTTTGGTGATAACATTTTGAGGAGCAACATCCATTACCTGCTCTCTCATATCAACTTTTCTTAATGTTTGAAATATCGGTATAATAATATTTACACCGGCACTTACGGTAGAAGAGTATTTACCTAAAGTTTCCACCAAACCTTTCTGGTACTGCTGAACAATCTTAATACTGTTTGCAACAAAAATAAAAACTACAACCAAAGCTGCAATAAAAATACCCGGAAATATCGCCATTTTTTCCTCCTAAAAAAATTTATAAATTTTATTCTGCATTTTTTACTATCAATTTTGTGCCGTCAACGGAAACAATTTCTACAGTTTGTCCTACCGAAAATGTTTGATTATCTTTTGATACTGCCAGCCAAACTTCACCTTCAACTTTAATTTTTCCCGGTGCGTTAGGCCCTATATTTTCTAAAACCTGAGTTTTGGTCCCTATTAAAGAATCTACATTTGAACCGACATTTCTTTTCTTAAAATAAATTTTTAAAAACGGTCTTATCAAAAGTACAGACAATACCGATACAACACAGAAAACGACAATTGCGACCTGATAATCAAAGCCTAACAAGGCAGACATCATCGCAAACAATGCTCCGACCGAAAAACATAAAAAGAAAAAAATTCCCGTCGTAATAATTTCAATACCTATAAAAACAAGAAACAAAATCAGCCAAATATACCACATTTTTCCCCCTTATATATTACCAATACTTAGTGTATTATACCATATTTTTTTAAAAATACGAAGCGAATTTGAACAAAAAGCGAAGCTTTTTGTGGTTGAAGAGTTGAAAATTTGCGGAGCAAATTTAGTTGAAGAGTTGAAAAGTTGAAGAGTTGAAAACGGCAATGTACAATGAACTACAGTTGAAGAGTTGAAAGGTTGAATAGTTGATAACGGCAAACAAAACAAAAAGAAAAAGAAAATTTAGCCAATAAATGTAAGGGCACAAAAAAATAAAAATAATTTAAGAATATCAGAAAATGTAAGGATACAGAAAAAACAGCTAAGCTTAAGCTTAACCAATAAATGTAAGGACACAGAAAAAACAGCTAAGTTTGAGACGAAATGAAGAAACTCGCAAACGCGGTGTACATAAGTGAACACGGTACATAAGTTTGCGAGTTTCAATATTGTAGTCCAAAATTTGCAGTTTTTTCGCTATAAATGTAATATTATTAATCACGTAAATAAAGGAAGTCAAGATAAAATTGTCTATTATAACTGAAAATATTTTTAGTTTCAAGAAAAATATTTTCAAATTAACGAAATTATTTTCTTATATCACTAATTATTTTTTTTAATTCTTTATGAATCATTGGGACGTCTTTTTTAACTGTTTGCCATAACACTTCAGTATCCGTTCCATAATAATCGTGTATCAAAACATCTCTCATTCCAGCCATTTCCTTCCATGGCAGATGAGAATATTTTTCTCTAACAGAATTAGGTATTTTTTTTACAGCCTCACCGATTATTGATAAAGCTCTTGTAACAGCATACTGAGTTTTTGTATCAATAAAAAACTGATTATAACTCATATTTTTTGTAAATTCTTTTATATATTTGCAAGAATCAATAATATCTTGCAAATAATCAATGTATATTCTCATACATATACCACTTCTTTTAAAATTATTTTGCCAATATTCTTTTTAAGAGCAGACTTCATCACTAAATCTATTCTTTTGCCGGTCTCTTTACTCAGTTTATTGACGAGTTTTAGATATTCCAAAAGCGATATTGACTTGCTAAACTCCACCAAAATATCTATATCACTATTTTTTTTCTGTTTATTTGTAGAATATGAACCAAATAAACCTAAAGTTTTTACACCGTATTCTTTAGATAATATTTGTTTTTGCTGTCTTAAAAAGTTTAAAATCTCTTCTCTGTTCATATTTTAATTATAGCATATTTCTAATTATTTGCCAATAAAAAAAACAGTTGAATAGTTGAAGAGTTGAGAACGGCAATGTACAATGAACGACAGTTGAAAAGTTGAAGAGTTGAAGAGTTGAGAACGGCAAACAAAACAAAAAGAAAAAAAAATTTAGCCAATAAATGTAAGGGCACAAAAAAATAAAAATAATTTAAGAATATCAGAAAATGTAAGGATACAGAAAAAACAGCTAAGCTTAAGCTTAACCAATAAATGTAAGGACACAGAAAAAACAGCTAAGTTTGAGACGAAATGA